>JAHJSF010000049.1 GCA_018830405.1 Nitrospinota bacterium
ATCCGATGCATCTGCACGGCCATTTTTTCCGTGTCATCAATGGTCAGGGGGACTACGCCCCTCTCAAACATACCGTCGATGTTGCCCCCATGTCCACCACGGTTATCGAATTCGATGCCAACGAACTCGGCGATTGGTTTTTCCACTGTCATCTGCTCTACCATATGGAGGCCGGTATGACCAGAGTTGTGCATTACGATGGTTTTACTCTGCCTCCCCAACTCGAGGCAATCCGGCCTAAACTCTACAAAGATTCTTGGAATTTCTGGGGACAGGCCAATCTTCTCAGCAACATGACAGATGGATTTATGACAATTTCTAATACCCGTAATATCCTGACCGCAGAGTGGGAAGCGGGGTGGCAAAACGTGGACAACACCGAGTGGGAAAAGGTCTTCACCTGGGATCGCTACATCAACCGCTTTTTCACGGTATTTGCCGGAGCTGATCTAATGGGTGTAAATGACGACATCGATGATACCCGGACACTACTTGGTATCCGATACCTGCTGCCGCTTAATCTGGAATCCCGAACTTGGATAGATTCAGATGGCGGAGCGAGGTTCAACTTGGAAAAATCTTTTGAATTGTCACCGCGTCTTGCGCTAATCGGAGAAGCCCAGTACGACACACACAATACGTGGGAGGGGGGTACGTCACTCTCCTACATGGTTAGCAAGGATTTCTCCATTATCGGCCAATGGCACTCCGATTACGCCTTCGGCGGCGGTTTGTAGATGAGATTCTGAGTTGAGATGGATACCCACAATAAGCCCACTATTTTTGAAAAAATAGGCCCGTTATAAAAACGGGCCTATTGGGTAAAAGACTGTCTTATTTATTTACAATATCTTTCAGATATTTCCCCGGTTTAAAACTAACCACGATCCTTTCGGTTATGTCTGTCTCTACACCGGTCTTGGGGTTTCTCCCTATCCTTTTATTCTTATGGCGGGTGGAGAAGGAACCGAATCTCCTCAGGGTCAAGGTCTTCCCCTCAACGAGTATATCCTTAATAGAATCTATGACTGTCTCCAAGGACTCTTCCGCCTTATTCTTGGGGAGTCCGGTTTTATCCACAACCTTATTTACTAAATCCCTTTTTGTCATACCTTATATCCTTTCTTGATTAGTGTGCCGGCTCTGATGGGGAGAGGGAAGCATCCTTCTTTCCCCCCTTTTTTATAACCAGGCAAGATTTTAGCTGTTTGGTGAGGGCTATTTTAAGCACCTCATCCACCGTTTCTACACAATGTATCTTAAAACTATCCTTTATATTGGACGGAATTTCTCCAAGATCTACCCTATTTCTCTCGGGGATGATTATGGTATCTATCCCTGCCCTTTGGGCAGCCAGCATTTTCTCCTTAAGGCCGCCAATAGGGAGAACTCGGCCGAGGAGTGTTATCTCGCCGGTCATAGCAACATCGGCCTTAACGCTTATGTTGGTTAGAGCGGATACAATTCCGGTGGCTAGTGTAATACCGGCCGATGGCCCATCCTTGGGAATGGCACCTTCCGGAATATGTATATGTATATCATTTTTATTGTGGAAGTCGGTAGGTATTCCGAGAGTTGCGGCCTTAGAGCGGACATAGCCGAGGGCCGCCCGGGCCGATTCCTGCATCACCTCTCCAAGTTTTCCAGTCAGGGTTAGTTTCCCCTTCCCCTCCATTACCAGAACCTCTATCAGAAGCATTTCCCCCCCAACCTCGGTCCAGGCCAAACCGTTGACCAAGCCAACCTCATTTTTTTTGGAGGCGTTGGAATGATTAAATTTCGGGATGGGCAAGAGTTTTTCCAATGCCTTGGATGTGAAGGAGGGCTGTTTTTTCTTATTCTTGGCCTCAACTACCAACCTAGTCACCTTACGGCATATGGAGGCGATCTCCCTCTCCAGGTTTCTAACCCCAGATTCACGGGTATATTTTTCCACCAAGAGACGCAATAGAGCCTCGCCGAAATTTATTTTTACCTTATCCAAACCATGTTTTTCGATATTCTTGGGGACAAGGTACTTTTGGGCTATCTTTATCTTTTCATTTTCCGTATATCCCTCCATCCTTATTATCTCCATCCTATCCAAGAGAGGTTTCGGGATGGTATGGATTACGTTGGCCGTGGCGATGAACATAACCTCGGAAAGATCAAAGTCGACCTCAAGGAAGTGATCGTTGAAGGCGTTGTTCTGCTCAGGGTCTAGGACCTCAAGCAGGGCCGAGGCAGGGTCTCCCCTAAAATCGGCCCCGAGTTTATCTATTTCATCCAGCATAAAAACCGGGTTTTTGGTATTGACCTTTTTTATCGATTGTATGATCTTCCCCGGCAGGGCGCTTATATAGGTTCTTCTATGTCCCCTTATCTCGGCCTCATCCTTTAGACCGCCTAGAGATATTCTGGCAAACTTTCTTCCGGTCGCCCTAGCGATAGATTTACCGAGTGAGGTTTTCCCAACGCCCGGCGGACCGACCAGACAGATTATAGGACTCTTCATCGATTTTACACAGATAAGGGTTGAGAGGTGTTCGAGTATTCTCTCTTTAACCTTTTCTATCCCATAATGGTCCTCATCAAGAATCTTATTGGCCCGTTCAATGTCATGGTTCTCTTTGGTGTGTATAGACCAAGGCATGTCGGCTAACCATTCAACATAATTCCTGACCACCGCCCCCTCGGAGGACATTACCGGCATGTGTCTCAGGCGGCTAAGCTCTTTGGTGGCTCTGGTTAAAACCTCCTTCGGCATCTTGGCCTTCTTTATCCTCTCCTCCAGCTCTTCTAGGTCGGAGGCGGATTCTTCGTTGCGACCCAATTCGCTCTGAATCGCCTTCATCTGTTCCTGAAGGTAATATTCTTTCTGGTTCTTTTCTACCTGAAGCTTGACCCTATCCTGAACACGCATTTCCAGTTTAAGGATGTTAATCTCTGACTTGAGTATAGAGTTTATGGTTTCGAGGCGCTGGAGAGGGTCGACCGTCTCCAAAATCTCCTGCTGTTCTGAGGTCTTGATATTAAGCTGTATGGCAATGGCGTCGGAGAGGTAATCAGGGTTGTCTATCTCTAATATGTCATTAAGGTTGTCGTTGGAGTCGTCCTTCAGCTTGATATATTTCTTCAGATTCCTGACGGTAAACTCCATGCTTGCCTTCATTTCAGGGGTATTCTTGATGGGAGTTTCCAAGGGGATAATATCTGCCTTAAGATAATGGTCGCTGGAGGATATTTTGGTTATCTCTACCCTCTTGATTCCTTCTACCAATATCTTCAGGGTGCCGTCGGGAAGTCTTTGTTTCTGCAGAATGCTCCCCAACACCCCGACATCATAGAGATCCTCAACGGTTGGAATATCTATATCGCTATCCTTCTGGGCAACAAGGGCAATCTCTTTATTTCCTTGGGAGGCAGCCTCTACCGCCTCGATAGACCTATCCCTCCCGACGAAGAGGGGGATTATCATGTGGGGAAACAGAACAATATCCCTCAAAGGGAGAAGCGGCAACTGCAGGGGCTCTTTTTTTTCCATATCTAACTTGCCTCCTTCTCGTATAGAAGAAGCGGGGGCTTCTTCTTGGTTATGACGTCTTTACTGATAACGCATTCCTTAATTCCCTCTTTTGAAGGGATGTCATACATCGTATCGAGCATTATATCTTCAAGTATGGAACGGAGTCCCCTCGCCCCTGATTTTCTCTTGACGGCATAAGCGGCCACAGCCCGTATGGCATCGTCCGTAAATTTAAGACGAACACCCTCTATCTCAAAGAATTTTTGATACTGCTTTATAAGGGCATTCTTTGGTTCAGTCAGTATCTTAACAAGGGCATCCTCATCGAGGTGGTCAAGTGTAGCCACTACCGGTATTCTCCCTATAAACTCGGGTATGAGACCATACTTCAAGAGGTCGTCCGGTTCTACCTGTGAGATTATGTTGACATACTCCTTATCTTTATTGGCGTTTATCTTGGAGGAGAAACCTATGGTCTGTTTCCCGATCCTCTGCTGGATAATCTTATCCAAGCCGACAAATGCCCCGCCGCATATAAAGAGGATGTTTGAGGTATCAATATTGATAAACTCCTGATGAGGGTGTTTTCTTCCCCCCTGTGGAGGTATACTGGCTATGGTTCCCTCTATTATTTTAAGAAGGGCCTGCTGGACCCCCTCTCCCGAGACATCACGGGTTATAGATGTGTTTTCAGATTTACGGCTTATCTTGTCTATCTCATCTATATATACTATCCCCTTTTCCGCCCGGGCTATATCGAAGTCGGCGTTCTGTAACAGCCTTACTATTACATTCTCCACATCTTCCCCAACATAACCCGCCTCGGTTAAGGTGGTAGCATCGGCTATGGTGAAGGGGACATCCAATATCTTGGCCAAGGTTTGAGCGAAGAGTGTCTTCCCCGTTCCGGTTGGACCGACAAGGAGGACATTGCTTTTTTGCAGCTCCACATCTTGGAACCTTAACTGCGACTCTATCCTCTTGTAATGGTTGTGTACCGCTACCGATAGAACCTTTTTGGCTCGTTCCTGTCCTATTATATGTTCGTCGAGCACCCTTTTGATTGTCACAGGTTTGGGAATTTCCTTCCCCTTCTCATCGCCCCCTGTCTTGACTGACTCGGTGATGATGTCATTACACAACTCGATACATTCGTTGCATATATAGACCTCTGGTCCGGCAATCAATTTTTTAACCTCGTCCTGTTTCTTTCCGCAGAATGAACAGGTGCAGAGAGTTGTTTCTTTACTATCTTTAGACATTACTCTTCCTTTTTATCTTTTTTTTTATCGAGGGACTCATGGCGAACTATTACGCTGTCGACTATACCATATTTGGCTGCCTCTTCCCCAGACATAAAATTGTCTCTCTCCGTATCTTTTCTTATAGTCCTCATCGGCTGCCCGGTATGTTTGGCCAGGATATTGTCTAGGGTCTCTCTGATGCGGAGAATCTCCTTGGCGTGAATATCAAAATCTGTTGACTGACCTTGGAACCCCCCCGAAGGCTGATGGATCATAATCCTTGAATTGGGGAGAGAAAAACGTTTTCCGGCCGCCCCGGCGGCCAAGAGGAGTGCCCCCATGCTGGCGGCCTGACCTATACAGATAGTCTGGACGTCGGATTTTATATACTGCATAGTATCGTAGATGGCCATACCGGAGGAGACACTCCCTCCGGGGGAGTTAATGTAGAGATATATATCCTGCTCAGAATCTTCAGCCTCCAAGAATAGGAGTTGAGCGGTTATCAGATTGGCTACATGGTCATCTACCGCCTCCCCCAAGAATATTATTCGGTCTTTAAGGAGTCTCGAATATATATCATAGGCCCTCTCCCCCCTTGGGCTCTGTTCTACTACCATAGGTATTAAAGTCATTTTACGGCTCCTTCTTCTTGTTTTTTAGCTTCCACAAAAACGTCTTTTATCTTAATCTTTCCCAATATGCTGTCGTAGGCCTTAACATCGGAAAGGTGATACTTTATTGTCTCTAAGGCATCATATTCCTTAATCCTCTTTTTCATTTCGGACATGGACACCTTTTGTCTCTCGGCCATACCTTTAATCTCCTCTTCCAACTCTTCGCCGGTTACCGAGATATTTTCCTTCTCGGCAATATTCTTCAGGATAAGCTTTCTCTTTCCTACCTTGGCCGCCTGTTTTCTTATCTCTTCCTTCTGTTCCGGGGTCTGCTCTATCTTTCCCCTTCCCCGGCTCATCAGCTGATACTGCTCCTGAATCATCCGGCTCAGGTTTTCCTCTTCAAACTTGACTATAGAATCGGGGATATCAAACTTATTATCCTCTATAAGCTTATTGATGACATCCTCCTTAAGCTTTGCAGTAGCCTCTTCCGACTGGTTATCCTCAAGCTTTTCCCGTATATCCTTTTTTAGGGCATCCATAGTATCGTTTTCAAATTCTTTGGCGAACTCGTCGTTGAGCTCGGGGAGTATCTTTAGCTTAACCTCTTTTATGGCGATGGTATAGACCACCTGTTTTCCCACAAGCTCCTTACCGGCGGGCTCTTTAGGGATATCAACGGAAATCTCTTTGGTGTCCCCCTTCTTAAGACCAATGATCCCGGCCTCTATCTCGGGGAGAAACATCTTGTCCCCTATAATCATCTGCTGATTGACCTGTTTGCTGGTTGGGATCTCCTGTCCGTCTATAGCCCCGACCACGTCGAATATGGCGCAATTCCCCTCTTCCAAGACCTTATCATCGGCGCATTCTAATGAGGCCTTCTGGTCGCGCATATTGTTCAAGACACTGTCTACATCCTCGTCAGTTACCTTTATAATCTCTTTCTTGAACTCGCTCCCCTCATACTTGGCCAAGGTTATTTCGGGAAAGACCTCGGTTGTGGCCACAAACGAGAAAGGCTTCCCCTCCTCCATGGTGACATCTTCCAAGGTTGGGGTGCCGGTTGCCTTGAGCCCCTTAGCCTTGATTGCCTTGGTTATCTCCTTGGGGACGACATCATTGATGAGGGAGCTCCCAATCTTTTCAGGGAAGTTGCGCTCCATGACTCCCTGCGGGATCTTCCCCGGTCTAAAACCGGGGAGCTTGACGGTGCGGGAAAGTTTACGGCAGGCCTCTTTCTTGGCTTCGCTGATTACCTCGTCGGGGACGACGATGGTCAGCCTCTTCAGGGTTGGGCTTGCATCTTCAACCTTTATGTCGCTCATAATAATACTCTTCCCAAATTTTATTAATGATTTTTAATATTTTGCGTAACAACGATGGGGGTGAATTAAACGCGTAAGTGCAATTTTTGGTAAAAATTTAAAGACCAATATGCCTTTCTACGACAATTCTGCCTTTATTTGGTCAGTATATTTTGCCCCGACCATACGTATCATACCCAAGGCGGTATCCTTATGGGCTACTATAACAAGAATATGGTTTTTAGTTATCAGCTTGATATAAACATAGGCATCCTTGGCCTGCAGGATGGTTTCTTCAAGTTCCCCCCCCAATTCAGGCAAGTCGCGGCATATGTTTATTAGCAGCTTGGTACTCATGGCAAATCGTACCGCCAACTGTTTAATTTTTTCACCGGCAGTTACTTGGGCAATTTCAATGCCATCCATTCCCTGGACTGATATGGCCATCATACCATCAATCTTGCCGGCCATTTCCGTTAAAATATCTTTTAGCGTCATTGGTTTACCTCCTTTTTTGTTATCAGATGCCCTTTCAGTAGACAAGCCTTCCGTAGACGGCTTTTTAAATACATCCCCATCCAGCTCAAGAGATTTTTTATTCTTGTTATGAAGGGCTTCATCCTTTACTCTTGTCCCCTCCATAATTAATGAGATTAAAGACATCTTGATCTTCTTTTCTACCTTCTTTTTTGGATATGGTCTTATTTGTATATCGGTGTTATCGAGGGATAAAAGTGCAATGGCCGCCTCGTCTCCCGAGAGGTCGCCGTAGGAGGCATCCTCAAGCACCCCACCGTTAAAATAAAACTCGCCTCTCAATTCGCTCCCTTGCTTTATGGCCAGCAGGCATGTCTTTTGTTCCGTGTCTATCAATTGAAGAACATTTCCTACCGAAACATGCGTTAGGGAACCGGAGTCATTTTCTATTTCCAGCCCTTTGGCAATAAACCCCAAGACAGTTTGGGAATCAATCGGTCTTTGCAGTATGGCCACAGCCCTTTTATAATTGATATTGGCGGCCACGTTGGCCGGAACATCGGTTGAGGACATGGCAATAACTGGAATATTGGGATGGTTTGAGGCTAGGTAGGCAATTAACTCAACGCCGTCCATGATAGGCATTTCCATGTTGGTAATTACCAGATCTACCTCATTTGATTCGAGTATATTTATGGCCTCTTTACCGTTTTCGGCCTTTAAGAGATTGAACTTGTCTTTGCTGGCATAGAGGTCTTTTAGAAAAGCGCATGGGTACTGCTTTTCATTATTAGCCAATAGAACATTCGGCATGAAGCCATCTCCCTTGATATTTAGTATAATCAGTTACAAAAAAAACGAGCAAGAACCATTATACAACCAACAAGACCCTTGCCGTCAATAATAGCTTAACCGCCGCCAAAAAATCAGATAGGCTAATTCGTAATAACGACCTAAAAAATATAGATTTCAGGTGTATACTCGCTCCGAGAAATATAATAACACCAAGTTAAATATATTATGTTTTACAGTGTTTTGTTATATATTGCAAGGGGATATAGTAATTGTTTTAATCTGCCCTGTGTGGTAGCATAGCCCAGAGGTGCATTGTTGTTGGCATTGATGATGAATCTCACTCTATCTTCAACATTATTTAAGATTTAATATGACCGGCGGTGATGATATCTATTTATTATTAATGCTGCGAGTTAATACCTGATCGTGGGGAATTTATAATGAGTCTATTGGTTGTCGGTTCAGTCGCTTTCGATTCAGTTAAAACGCCCTTCGGAGAGGCCAAGGATGTTTTAGGCGGTTCAGCCTCTTACTTCTCCGTTGCCGCGAGTTACTTTACTGACGTGCGTCTCGTGGCGGTTATCGGGAAAGATTTTCCTGAGGAAGAAATATCCGTATTCAGAGATAGAAATATAGATATAGATGGTCTGGTTTCGGCTGAAGGGGAGACGTTCCGCTGGGAGGGGAGTTATGGGTATGACCTCAACGAGGCCCATACAATTGATACACGGCTGAATGTCTTTGCCGACTTCAAGCCTGACCTCCCCCGGAATTATCGTGAAAGTGAATATGTCTTTTTGGCCAACATAGACCCTGATCTCCAAAGAGAGGTTTTGTCTCAAGTTAAAAATCCTAAATTTGTAGCTTGTGATACGATGAATTTTTGGATTGAGAACAAGAGGGATTCTTTAAAAGAAACAATTAAGCTCGTAGACCTTCTTGTTATAAATGAGGGGGAGGCGCGGGAATTAGGGGAAGACCCAAACCTGGTTAAGGCAGCCCGTAAGATACTCTTGTGGGGGCCTAAAAGAATCATTATAAAACGAGGGGAATATGGTGCTATCATGTTTTCGGGAATGCACATATTCGTTGCGCCTGCCTATCCGATAGAATCTGTTTTTGACCCGACCGGGGCCGGAGATTCTTTTGCCGGCGGTTTGATGGGCTATCTGGCGCGGGCCGATAGTCTTTCGGAGGCCGATATCAGGAGAGGTATGGTTTGCGGGAGCACAATGGCCTCTTTTAATGTAGAAGATTTTAGTTTGAACAGAATAAAAAAACTTAACCGAGTTGATATAATGGACCGGTATACTGAATTTAAAAATTTGACCCACTTTGAGGATCTGTCTGAAGAAGAATTTGCTGAAATGGGGGTCTTAACCTGACTCTAATAACAAGATTAAAACGGGGGAAATAGATGCTTTTTCCGAAAAAAACAATAGGGCTGGATATTGGATCTCATTCAATTAAATTTGTTGTTCTTAAAAAGAGTGGTAAGTCTATGTCCCTGGTCGATTTGGGGCATGTCCCTCTGAAAAACAGATCGATTGTTGATTCCTCCATAGAAGACCCTGAAGCGGTCATTGAGGCTATTGAGAACCTTTTCAGCGTGGCCAAGTTGAAGAAGGGGGAGGTTGTGGCCTCTCTTTCAGGGCCATCGCTGGTTATAAAGAAGATATCTTTACCCAAAATGCCTCCGGAGGAACTTGAGGAGGTTATACAGTCCGAGGCCGAACAGCATATTCCATTCGATATCAATGATGTCAATATAGATTTTCAGCCTATAGGGGATAGGGTTGTTCAGGGAGACGGGGATGATGAGGAAGAAATTATCACAACCGATGTTCTCCTGGTAGCGGTAAGGCAGGAACTTGTAGAGGAACGTAGACAGGTTATTTTAGATGCCGGATTTATCCCAATAATATTTGATCTTGATGTCTTTGCCCTGGAAAATCTTCTGGAGCATAATCTTGGCGGTTTTGGTGAGCAAGTCGTGGCCATCGTAAATATGGGGGCCAGCTTCACCAATGTTAATATTATAGCTGATGGGGTGACCGAGGTTACCAGAGCCATCCCCGGGGCTGGAAACAAGATCAACTATGATATACAGAAGGAGTTTAATGTAGCCTGGGAGAAGGCGGAAGAGCTAAAAAAGGGCATTTCCCTGGGGAATATATCAGAAAAAAAGGTTGTTGAGGTTATCATTAATTCTCTGGAGGGGGTCTGTTACGACATAAATAGAATGTTCCGGGACTTTATCGATAATTCCGGACGAAACATTGACAAAGTATACTTTAGCGGCGGGTGTGCCAATATTGTCGGTATAGAGGACTTAATCAGGAATAATCTCGGCATAAGTACCGAAATTATTGATCCCTTTGCCAAGATTAATGTCGACAATAAAAAGTTTGACCCGGATTATATCCGCCAGGTTGCGCCCATATTTGCCGTAGCGGCCGGCCTGGCCCTTCGGGATTACGACGATAAGGGGTTATCATGATCAGGATAAACCTTATATATGATCGGTTAGGCGCAGAGGTTAGGAGGGTTAAAGAGGATTTTATTACTGCCGGTTTTCTGCTCGCTATTCTTTTTGGCCTAATGGCGACCCATTGGACGATTAACACCCTTCTGATAAGCAAACTTTCTTCCGAAAACAGAATACTCACGTCTAAGAAGGAAGAATATAGTAAAATTTCCCAAAAAACTAACGATTATCAAAAATCTAAAGAAGAACTTTCCTTAGTCATAGACGCTATAATATCTCTGCTGGAAATGCAGAAGGGTCCGACCCGTGTTATCGAAAACATAGGGACGAGATTACCTGATGAAGTTTGGTTGACCTCCATTGTTGAAAAATCAGGGGGGATAAACATAGAAGGGTTGTCATTTTCCGATCCGGGCGTAGCCCTCTTTATGGATAACCTTAAGAGCGGCGGCATGTTTTCTTCCATTGAATTGCTGGGAATTGACCGTGTTGAAATTCAGGGAGAGACCATTAAGAAGTTTACCCTAAAATTAAGCCTGGATGGGAAAGGTAAAGGGAATGGTTAACGATAAATATTTATTGGGACTCAGGGGCAATGGAATCTTTTAAAGAAAAAATCGGAAATATCTTTGCCCTGGCGGAGGGGCTGGCTGACAAGATTCCCTATGAGAGGATTGCCGAGTTCCCGTCCCTATACAGGCGGTTGATTATAGGTATTTTCCTATTGATGTTGCTGCTTATCTACTACTTCACACTCTATGGTGTCCAGCAAACAAGTATTACTAATCTAAGGGATGATATAGCCAGACAGGAGCTTGATATTCTAAAACTTGAAAAGACGTCTAAAAACCTCCCCGAGTTAGAGCAGGAGGTTGCGGAGATGAACGCCAAATTAAAGATGGTTAGGGCCCGACTGCCGGACGAGAAAGAGATATCGAGTCTGCTGACGGAGATATCACGTATTGGGACTCAGGGGGGGCTTCGTTCTATAAAATTCCAGCCTCAGACTGAAACTTATGAGACCTATTATGCGAAAGTTCCTGTCAGTATGGTTATCCAAGGTTCCTACCACGATCTCCTCACCTTTTTCGACCAGATAAGCCGTATGCCGAGAATTATTACTATCTCCGATATTGACTTATCTGTGGCCAGAACCAAAAGCAGTGGGGAGTCAGTTTTGATGGAGGCAAAATGTCTGGCCACAACATTTAGGTACCTGACGGAAGAAGAGAGAAAAAGCAGACAAGGGGCTGCACAGAAGAATTGATGTTACCCGGAAATGAGGGCAATGTGTAAACGAATACTCATATTTTTATTCTTGATGACTTTTGGCATTTCGGCCGCTGTGGCCGTTGCCGCGCCAGAGAAAGAGATGACCTCTTTAGAAAGATTAGATAAGGCACTGGCGGCCGATAAATATGTATACAATCCGGCCGGCACCAGAGACCCCTTTCGTTCTGTCTTGGAAGAAAGATTGATTAGAAGGGATAAAAGCGGTAGGGAGCTGGCCTCCAAGGTGCCATTCACTCCTTTGCAGAAATTTGATGTATTGGCCCTCAAGCTTACCGCCGTATTTTGGGGAGAGATGGGGAGCTACGCTATTGTTGACGCCCCTGATGGAAAAGGATATACAATCAAACTGGGGACGTTTTTGGGGAAAAATAGTGGTGTGGTAACCGCCATACTGCAGGATATGATAGTTGTTGATGAACAGTATATCGACATAGATGATGCCGTAAGGGTCAGAAAAGTAACCTTAAAGCTTAAGCCGGAGGAAAAAATTGAATAAAACTTATCTTTTCTCGAAACGTTCTGCTTCGACCGGGAGATTTGAGAAGTATGGTGTCGACATCCCCCGTCTACTGTTTATATTTTTAATTTTGTTTGTTTCCGCTTGTGCTACCGGCGGCGGACTGAAGGGCGCCCAGAAAGGCGAACTGCAGGATATCAAAGTTGATTATCTGAATGGTGAAGAGAAGGTTGTTATTACCTCTACAACACCCATACTTTATACAGCCTTTAAACTAAAACAGCCATTAAGGCTTGTTTTGGATATAAACGATACGGACATAGGTAAAATAGAGGAGAACATTAAGGTCAATCAGGCCGTCCTTAACTCTATAAAGGTAAGCCGATTTCAAGGGAGCGATACCGCCAGATTGGAACTTGTCTTAAACCAAGAGACACCCCATGAGATATCGAGACTGACCCCCAATACCATAACCGTTTCTCTCAAGGGAAGCGGGGAGATCACCCCCGAAGCTCTGGCCAAGGCTATTTCCATACAAGACATTGCGCTTGTGAAGGTGCCGAATGACAAGTTGAGGGTAGTTCTTAAAACAAACGGGAGGGCCCCGCAATTCTCTTTCTTTAAGACAGCCAACTCAAATCAGCTTATTCTTGATTTAAAAAACTCCGTTTTATTGCCCACCGTGTCAAGAGAGGTTGAAATCCCCGGCTCATCTTCTCTCATCAACAAGATTCGTTCCTATCAGTCTAAGAATGCCCCGATTCCCGAGACGAGGGTTATAATTAGTTTGAACAATCAGGCCCATTACAATGCCTATAGAGATGCTGGGAATGTTCTGGTTGATATCTCCCTCCCCCCCAAAGAAGACCAAGAGGGTAAGGTTGTGGCTGATGCCAAAGATAAGTTAGATAGCGGGAAGGCAATAGCTAAGAAGGCTGAGGATGAAAAGAAGCCGCTTATGCCGGAGAAGCAGTTTGTCGGCAAGAAAATGTCTATGGATTTGCAGAAAACCGATATAACCAGCGTATTAAAACTTATCTCCGATGTCAGCGGTCTGAATATTGTGATAAGCGGTGCGGTTGAAGGAACGATTACCATGCACATAGTAGATGTCCCTTGGGATCAGGCTCTCGATATTATTCTGAAAACGGCCAAACTTGGGATGATCAGGGATGGGAATGTTATTCGGGTGGCTCCGTTTGATGTAATCGCGGCCGAGAATGAGGGGCGGATTACTCAGGAGATGGCGTCTAAAAAATTGGAAGACCTTGGCGAGTTATTTACCATAATTGTGCCGGTCAATTATGCCCAGGCAGCCGATCTGGTTAAGAATATTGATAAACTCAAGGGCCCTAGGGGGGATATTTCTATAGACGAAAGGACAAACTCCGTCATCGTTACAGATACTGCGGCCAATATGGCCAAGATTGAGGATCTGGTTAAAAAACTTGATAAACGTACCCCGCAGATTCTCATTGAAGCCAGGATCGTTGAGGTCAATAGGAATTATACCAACTCATTGGGCATAGAGTGGGGAGGGACTTCTTTGATCGATCCTACTACATTAAAAGGTTCAGTCCCCGAAAAGCTTGGGATTCTAGGGAGTGCTGTTGGGACGAACGTTGTCAGTCTTCCGGCCGCTGTCGGAGCAGGAAGCGGTGGAGCTCTCAGCGCTACTTTGGGGAATGTATTGGGAACGGCTACGCTTGATATGAGACTCTCAGCCCTTGAATCAAATGGTAAGGCCAGGATATTATCAACGCCCAAGATCGTCACTTCTGATAATAAGGAAGCAACTATAAACAGTGGTAAATCTATCCCTTATTCTACTGTATCGGCTGACGGAACGACCATCCAGTTTATTGATGCCACTATAAGTCTTACCGTAAAACCGCATATAACATCGGATGACTTTATATCCATGACGATCGAGGCCACCAAGAATGAGGCCGATTTTGGTAATCAGGTCCAGGGAACACCGAGCATTATAAAGAAGTCGGCTAAGACCGCCTTACTGATAAAGAATGGCGATACAACGGTAATAGGGGGTCTCTATAAAACATCCGAGTCAAATGCCACGGCCGGTGTCCCCGGACTTAGCAAGATTCCTATTTTGGGGTGGCTGTTCAAAAATCGTAGCAAGACTGATGATGGTGAGGAACTGTTGATATTTATAACGGCCACAAGAATAGAGTAGATTGGACACTCTTAGAGTAGAATTAGCTGAGCGCGGGTATAATATACACATAGGCCAAGGCATCCTCAAGGATGTCGGCGCCTATATAAAGCCTATCGTCCTCTCCGAAAAAGTTTCCATCGTCACCAATCCATCTATATGGGATATTTATTCAAATATCCTTGAGACATCCTTGCTAGCTGAGGGGTTTGATATAGACCTTATATTGATCCCCCCCGGTGAGAACCACAAAAACCTCAAGACCGTCAGCGACATCTACGACCGCCTCCTTAAAAGAAGGATGGATAGGACAGCCTCTCTCATCGCCTTTGGCGGAGGGATAGTTGGCGACGTGGGAGGATTTGCCGCCGCCACCTACCTACGGGGCATCAACTGCTTTCAGATACCCACAACACTTCTCGCCCAGGTTGACAGCAGCGTCGGGGGAAAAACGGGGGTCAACCATCCCATGGGCAAGAATATGATTGGGGCCTTTTATCAGCCTCGAGCGGTTATAGCCGATACAGCCACATTGAAGACCCTCCCCCGCAGGGAGTTTCTGGCCGGCGTAGCCGAGATTATAAAATATGGGGTTATAGCCGATTCCGGCTTCTTTGCCTATCTGGAAAAAAATATAGAAGGGCTGATTAACGGAGACAGCAATATCTTGAGCTACTCCATCAGGCGCTCGTGCGAGTTAAAGGCGGATGTTGTTGCTAAGGATGAGAGGGAATCAGGGCTTAGGGCCATTCTGAACTTTGGTCACACCTTCGGCCACGCCGTAGAGGCGGCCACCGGTTATGAAGAGTATCTGCATGGTGAGGGGGTGGCCATCGGCATGGTTCTGGCCGCCCGTCTATCTGCCAAGATGGGGCTGTGCCGAGAAGATGAGGCCAATAGGGTGATTGCCCTGATAGAGAAGAGCGGACTTCCTGTTTCAGCCGAAGGGGTTAAGATAGAAGAGATCATGGAAGCCATGAAGGTCGATAAGAAGGCAGCCGCCGGTAAGGTAAGATTTGTCCTTATGAATAGTATAGGCAGCGTATCCCTTAAATCAGATATCCCCGAAGGGAAGATTGCCGAAGCCGTATCAGGGAAATAGTTTTTCTTTCTCGATGTCCTCTGTGGTTAAAGTTCCTTCTCCTTTTCTTGCTCGTCCAAGAAAAGGAGGAAAGAAGGACGGCCTGCTCATTTTTTTAACGGTTTGAAACTGCGGTTGCTTAAGGAGCCTCAAAAACTCATCAGGCTTTGCCTTCCTCAGACAGTTTGAGGCTTGATTCCTTAATCAACCTGTTCCAAAACTAAAAATGAGATGGCGGAGCTGTTGAGCGGTAGCCTTCGGCTTTTTATTCTTCTCCGTGACTCAGTGCCTCAGTGGTTAAAAAATCCTGTTCAATCCTGTTATCCTGTCTGAAAGTTTCTCTCATCCTCGCTTTCGTCGCGCCTCGGTCTACTTTTCTCTGCCGCTCTGTATAGTTTATTTTGTTTGGTGCCGGAGGGGGGAATTGAACCCCCACACCCTTGCGGATACGGGATTTTGAGTCCCGCGCGTCTACCAGTTTCACCACTCCGGCCCTGCTTGATAGTTGGAAAGAAGAGAGATTAGGCGGCCGATTTATTTTCAGCCTTCTCCTTCTTGGTTCTCCCCTCTTTGCTTTCAGAGGAGGCTTCCTTTTTTGTTTCCGCTGTTGGAGAAGACGCAGTTTCCTTCTTTGTCTTATCTTCTCCCTTTTTATCAGAGACTTTCTTATCTCCCTTATTATCCTTAGGGGCGTAATC
>JAHJSF010000050.1 GCA_018830405.1 Nitrospinota bacterium
GTCCATCTGGAGATAACGGCGGCCACATCCTCCGCCTCTACCTCCTCCTTCAGCATTCTGTTCCCCTTCTGAAGTTCGGTCAGCTTTTTGTTTTCAGATTCAAGATCCTTCTCAAGTTTAGACATCAGGCCATAGCGAATCTCGGCCACCTTCCCCAGGTCTCCCTTTCTCTCGGCAGCCTCTTCATCTATCTTGGCCTGGTCCATCTCCTTCTTGATATTTCTAATCTTGAGTATGGCCCCCTTCTCATTCTCCCAATGGGCCTTCATTGTATGACTCTTCTCTTTGATATCGGCCAAATCTTTTTCTATCGCCTTAACCCTCTCTTTAGATGCCGCATCCTTCTCCTTCTTCAGAGCCTCAAGCTCAATCTGATACTGCATAATCTTCCGCTCCAACTGATCTATCTCGGTTGGGAGTGAATCTATCTCGATACGGAGGGATGAAGCCGCCTCGTCAATCAGGTCAATCGCCTTATCGGGCAGAAACCTTTCGGAGACATAACGGTTGGAAAGTGTGGCCGCGGCGATGATGGCCGAATCTTGAATACGGACACCATGATGCACCTCGTAACGTTCCTTCAAACCACGGAGAATGGCAATGGTATCCTCAACATTCGGTTCCCCTGCAAAAACAGGCTGGAACCTTCTCTCCAGAGCAGCATCCTTCTCAATATATTTTTTATACTCATTAAGGGTAGTAGCCCCGATACAGCGGAGTTCACCACGAGCCAGAGACGGTTTTAAAATATTCGAGGCATCCATAGAACCCTCGGCAGCACCTGTCCCAACAATAGTATGAAGTTCATCGATAAAGAGGATAACCGCCCCTTCCGCCTCGGTAACCTCTTTCAAAACTGCCTTAAGTCTATCCTCAAACTCTCCCCGATATTTGGCCCCGGCAATGAGTGAAGCGACATCGAGAGAGAGGACTCTCTTATCTTTCAGAGTTTCCGGAACATCCCCGGCAATTATTCTTCTGGCCAACCCTTCAACAATAGCGGTCTTACCAACACCCGGCTCACCGATAAGGACAGGGTTGTTTTTAGTACGTCGGGAGAGAACCTGAATAACCCGCCTAATCTCTTCATCACGCCCAATAACAGGGTCGAGCTTTCCGCTTCTGGCCAGCTCGGTCAGGTCACGGCTATATTTATCTAGCGCCTGATATTTCTCTTCAGGGGACTGATCAGTTACTCTCTGGCTACCTCTTATAGAAACCAGAACCTTTAGAATATTATCTTTGGTAACCCCATTAATGGTTAATAGGCGAGCCTCCTCTCCCCCCTTCTCAGCAGAGATAGAGATAAGAAGGTGTTCTGTGCTGACATACTCATCTTTCAGCTTAGAGGCATCCTTAAGGGCTGTTTCGAGAACAGCATTCAGGCGTGGAGTAATGGTTACCTGCCCCACACCTCCTCCTGAAACCTGCGGCAGTTTGGACAATGTATCCTCAACCCCTCTGATTAGGGAATTGGCATCAACCCCAAGCTTGGAGAGTATCGGAGGAACAACCCCCTCCTTCTGGGTAATAAGGGCGAGCAGAAGATGCGGTACATCTATAAACTGATGTCCACGCTCCCCCGCCTCGTTATGGGCGGTTTCAATCGCCTCTTGGGCCTTTAGTGTAAATTTGTCGAATCTTATCAATGTAGTTATCTCCTTCTAAATTTATTGCATCGGTTAAAAACCTATACAGGCATAGAAATAAGATTTATTCGGACTAAAAGCAAGGTTAAGTTTAACCCAGAGTATGCAGATTTTAACCCTTTTATTTCCAAACTATAGGAGTTTGAGAAATAGAATGTTTAAGACCATTGTCGCCTTTTAGGGAATAATTATTACTCAATGAAATGTTTTCGTATTTAATTTCGTTTCCAAAGATATCTTTTGTTAATTCCATAGTTTTTAGATGGCAAGCAGGTCCAAAAAATATTCTTCTTAACTTTCCGGGAAAGGGATAGGTTTTATTCCCTTCTTTTTTGACATCTCTCCACTCATCTTCGTATTCCCATTTTATAGATTTTGTATAAATAATATTTTCGATTTCATTATGTCTATCGTAAAAATTTATCAGAGGCCGCTTCTCAACATAATCTACTTTTCGTATCTTTTCATCCCCAAGATTACATTCAAATTCTAAACATATACCCTTAGCATTATCTGCATAGTGTACCCACATCAGTAACTCAAGATGCTTTTCTGTTAAACTCAAAACTCCAAGTTTAGAAAGGTGAAAAGAAAAAATACCATGCAAAATTCCCATTCCTATAGATATTTTATTTTTTGAGATATTTGCTTTTTTGAATTCAGATAAAAGCTCTTCTTTTGATATGCCAATAAAATTAAGCTCATCTTCTGCTAGGGAATTTAGCAAGCGTTCTTTCCCTTTATCACTAAAATCAAAATGCTTAAAATTAGGGCTACAGTCAAATGGATCGTTCAGCTCATTCGCTTTGGGATACCATATTTCCCCTCTCTCAAAAGCAGACTGTCGTTCATTTTGTAATTCCGAACATGAGAGAGCTTCAAAAGGAATGTATTTATATAGGTGTTTTTGGCTCATGACAGGGGTGCCTTTAATGGGTGACCCCGTAATCTCGATGATATTTTTCTAATTCAAATTTCATAATTATTTTAAAAAAACCCAATACTCGCCAACAATACAAACATAATCGCCCACATAAACGCTGCTCCCCACATAGCAGCCACAGTTTCTTTATCTTTGGAAGGCTGTATGTATAGATTGTAAATAAAAAATGCAAACATCGATATTGCAAAAGCAATTCTTCCGCCTACCAAATAGTACAATCCAAGGAAAATTAAAATACAAATTAAACTTTTTAAGGTGTTTTTATCAAACCCTAAATCAAACCTTACAAAGTCCGCCAAGTTTTCCAAAAATTTTTTTATCATATTTTTTACTTTATGAAATCTTCAATCGAATAAATGGTAACAGTGGTCAGATTTTGCAATGCCACATTTCTCTTTTTCCCCATTTTTTCTGTGTCCTCAGTGCCTCAGTTGTTAATTTTTACAATTCAGTAATAAAACCCTATATCAGCTTACTAATCCAGGACATTTTATTTTAGGATCGAAATAGGTTGGTTGAGGTAATAGGCTTCTATTCCGCATCGTTTTTCCCTTTCAATCTTCTGTTTGTAACGGAAGGAGGGAGGAAATTTTCCCCTGTCACTACCTTTTTACCTGTTTTCTCTTCCAGTTCCTTTCGCGCCTTTTTAGCAATACGCCCCCCTTTTTTGCCTGCCTCTTTATTCTCAGGCATCCCGACTGCATCAACACTCTCTGCAATTTGCCTTGTGGAGAGTTCTGCCAAGGCGGTAAAAATAAGCTCAGCCTCGCTCATATGGTTACGAAGGTTTTGGGTTTTAAGCCCTTTTATTGACTTATGTTCTTTAACCGAAACCCCGCTCCACTCCTGATGGATGATATTGGTCAGGATGGCATATTCATCTTCTTTAGTTATTTCGTGCGATTTCCAATAATCAGTCAGCTTGTTGCGTGTCTCCTGCCCCATCATCCGCTGCTGTATCCACTTTTCACTGCGGCCATGCCTCTGCCAGTAATCACGGGCGCGATCAAGTGAAAGGGAGGGATCGTTTATATCCTGAATTCGCTCATAACCAACTTTTGCCAGCCATAATTTAATCGGTTCGGCCTTAGGGCTGGGAACAGATTGAATTAAGCGCAGAAGCGTCTCCGTATCGGCCGCATCGGTTAAATATTTCTTCCCGTCTGCGGCTTCCATTTTCAGTCGGTGACAATTTGTCACCGACTGACTTCCCTCTTTGCCGAGACGTTCCTTCAGCTTGTTCCAATACTTTCTGGCCTTCTGATGATCGGGCTGCTGAATAAGTGCGGCTATAATATCCACCACCGAGAAATACCATATTTCATTCTCCTCGTCATAGTGACGGCGGATTTTATGGTTTTCAAAAACTGTAAGTGCCTGATCTTCAGTCATTTTTCCCCTCCATAGGGCGGACCTTCGATTCGATAAAACATATCTCTTCTCTGTGCCTCTTGTGTCTCAGTGGTTAAAGACTAATCTCTTTTTGTAATTTCGATTAAATGATACCCAAACTGAGTCTTAACCGGGCCATGAACTTTGCCGATTTCTTCGGAGAAGACAACTATATCAAACTCCTTAACCATCTGCCCAGGGGTAAACTCCCCCAAATCTCCCCCCTTACGGCCGGATGGGCATTCAGATTTAGCCTTGGCTATCTCTCCGAAATCAGCTCCCCCCTCTATCTCTGCTTTAAGGTCGTTACACTCTTTTTCTGTTTTAACAAGTATGTGGCGCGCGCTTGCCTTCATAACTATCTCCTAATTTAAGATTCTCATTTGGTGCTGTCTAGGCCGCCTGCCTAAGGGACAAAGATATCAGATATGAGGAACAAATAAAACCGTCGGTATTCTTAACCGCCGAGAAATTGAGAGGACTTTGTGGTATTGTATTGGTAAAGATAGGCATTATGACGCAAAAAAC
>JAHJSF010000051.1 GCA_018830405.1 Nitrospinota bacterium
CAAACGCCTCTGTAATCATTTTTCTTCACTCCTTAGATTAACTGCTTAACTACAACTAAAATTTAACCCCTCCATTAGTAACAAACTCACCCCTTATTGTCAATTATTTGAAGGGAAAAGGGCTAAAACATTAGGAGTTCCGGCTTATAATGTCTACAATTAAGCCCTGCTCCGCCTCAGTTAAATAGGGGTGCATCGGCAGACTGAATATCCTGTCGGAACAGTCTTCACTGACCGGGAAATCGCCCAATTTATACCCCAAAGACTCAAAGGCGGTCTGCATATTGAGCGGTTTAGGATAGTAGACAGCCGAAGGAATCCCCTTCTCCTGCAGGGCCGCACGTATCTTGGTACGCTGTTCGTTATTATCGGCCAGTATGGAGTATTGGGCCCAGGCACTCTTATACCCCTCGGGGATATAAGGAGTGTTAAGGCCTTTGATGCCGGCCAAAAGCTCTGTATATTTTTGGGCAACCTTCTGCCTAAGTTCAACCTCATCCTCAAAAATGTCGAACTTGGCCAACAATACGGCTGCCTGTATCGTATCGAAACGTCCATTCATCCCTATTATGACATTGTCATACTGGCTTTTCCCCGTCCCATGTATGCTGGCTGAAAACATAAGGTCGGCCTTGGCCTTATCATCAGTAAAACACATCCCCCCGTCCCCGTAACAGCCTAGTGGTTTGGCCGGGAAAAATGAGGTGCAGCCGATATCTCCCAGGGAACAGGCCTTTCTCCCCTTATACTCTCCCCCCATAGATTGAGCCGCATCCTCAAGAAGGAATAACTTCTCTCTCTCGGTTATCTCTCTTATAGCGTCGTAGTCGGCACAGAGTCCAAAGAGGTCAACAGGGATAACCCCTTTTAGGGTTAAAGAGGCATGATTAACCGGTAAGGCCACGCTATTATTTTTCCCTTTAAAAGCGGCAATTGTCTCCTCGAGTTTAACCGGGTCGATATTAAATGTCTTTAGGTCGATATCAACAAAGATAGGGGTTGCCCCAAGGAGACTGGCCGCCTCGGCGGTGGCGATAAAGGTAAAAGGGGTTGTCAGAATGGCATCACCCGGGCCTATTCCGTAGGCCATAAGGGCCAGGACAAGGGCATCTGTTCCGGATGAACAGGCCAGGGCATACTTTGAGCCGACATAGGCTGCCAGTCGCTCTTCCACCTCTTTATTTTCCGGTCCTAAAATATATTTCCCATGACTCAGAACATTGGCAATACGTGTATCAATATTTTCTTTTATTCTTTTTTGCTGAGAAGCAAGATCAACAAACTGCATCTAATGTTCCTTTCATATACAGAGCTTAATGTTCTAAAATCCTTTAAAAAACAGTCTGCTGAAAACAAATATATTTGTAATCTGAATCAAACGTATATAGTATATTACATCCGCCGAACCAAAGGAAAAGATTGTTTAAAATAGGAGGATAAAATGATTAAAAAACCAAAATATCTGCTACTGTTATTATCTCTGGCCACCATCGCTATACTTTCCGCTGTAGTCATACCGGCCAAAGCGGGCACAAAGGAGATGAAGTTTTATAGTGTAAAAAAACAGGCCCCCGAATTTATACACCATTACAAATCAATTACCCTTACCAAAGAAGAGGAGGCCATTAAGGTAGACGCCCTGTCCAAACTGCAGGCCCCCTGCTGCAAAGATAATAGTGCCCTAACCTGCTGCTGCCCCTGTAATCTGGCTAAAACAACCTGGGGCTTGACCAATCTCCTGATAAGGGAATACAAATACACCGCGCCGCAAATAAGAAAGGCCGTAACCGAATGGGTAAAATTCACCAACAAGGATGGTTACAAAGGGGATGCCTGTTATACAGGGAGATGCGGCCTCCCCTTTGAAAAGGATGGCTGCGGCGGGATGGGGGAGAAACTCATTTTAGGTTCCTAAGAGTTTAATGTCTTAATAATCTAAAACGGGGACAGGCTCTTGGCAGAAGGAACACCGTCCCCCCACAATATTATTCTTACTAACCGAAAAACCGCTCCGTTTAATAACCGCCTTGCCACAATTGGGACATAATGTATCGCTCCCTCTTTTGAGTCGGCTGTTCCCCAAATAGACATAATTTAGCTTTTTGGAGGCAATCTCAAGGGCACGGAGTAGTGTAGAATCTGGTGTCGGCGGGGCAGTGCATTTGTAACAAGGCCTGTAGGCTGAGAAGTGGAGAGGGATATCGGGGTTTAGGGAGGAAAGCCAATCGGCCAGCCTCTTAAAATTATCGTCTGAGTCATTAAGCCCCGGAATAATAAGATTAGTTACCTCAACATGTACCAACTTTGAGGCCAGTTCCACGCTTCTCAAGACAGGTTCAAGACTCCCCTTACACTCTCGGCGGTAAAACTGATCGTCCATAGATTTTACATCTATATTCATGGCATCTATTAAAGGAAGGAGTGCTTTCAATGGTTCTTCGTTAATATATCCATTGGAGACAAGAACATTCTTAAGCCCTTTACTGCGGACAATCTTAGCTGTATCAAGGATATATTCATACCAAATTAGAGGTTCGGTATAGGTGTAGGCGATACCAACAGAGTTGTTTTTAAGAGCCAGACTTACCGCCTCTTCGGGACTAAGGTGCCTGGTAGGGGCATCTCTTTGGGCTATTTCCCAGTTTTGGCAAAAGTTACAGGAGAAATTACAGCCGTTGGCCCCGATAGATAAAATATCCCTGCCGGGATAAAAGTGGTAGAGCGGTTTTTTTTCGATAGGGTCTAAGGCAATGGAGACCGTCTCAGCGTAGTTCGTGGCCTTGAGCATACCCCCTACATTTTTACGTCCCCGGCAGATACCCCTTTTCCCCTCGGCAATAACACAACCGTGCGGACATAGGGTACAGCGAACCTTCCCCCCCTCTAATTTCTCAAAATATAGGGCATCATGCATGATTAAGGCAGGTTAGAGGTTTCTGTTTAACAACTAATTTAGATTATACCCCTAAAGAGGGGCAAAAAAATACCCTCGCCCCTTTGAGGGGACGAGGGTATAAAACAACAGTAAAAAACCAGCTTATTTAAGCGGCTGCTCTCTATTGTAGCCGTCAGCCAAGCTTGTGTTTACATGGACAACGCCCGCATTCAATTTCTTGAAGGGGTAGGAGTCTGTAATTACCGGCAAGGCATCAGCATCGGCCTGGCTACTAAGAACGGTACCCATCGGGACATAACGACCGTCAGGAACCTTAACTCCGAGAAGTGTACATCCCGGCTCGACAACACAATTGCTGCCAACCTCAGCTTTGAATACAAGAACCTGCATGCCGATAAAGGAATCATTACCAACCTTAGCCGGTCCGTGAACCTGTGACTGGTGAGCCATGGAAACCCTTTTACCAACATAAACGGAACACTCAGTACCGTCCGGGGCTGTAACACGGTTAGCTGTGGGCTTTCCGTGGGACTCTGTCTCTAGACCGTGTATAACACAGCCGTCCTGGACATTGGATTCATCATCAACTATAACAGCCTGTCCCTCGTCACCACGTACGGAGGCACAAGGGCTGATGAGGACTCTCTTGCCGATCTTAGCACACCCACCGCAGAAACCGAGCGGATGAACATATGCAGTAGGATCGACATTAGGAGTGCAAACCTTCGGAGTAAAATCTGTAACAACACTATTTGCTATCATGCTTTAAAACCTCCAATTAACGATAAAGAATTGTTCTACTTCAACGGTATATCAACCGTTACCTTTTGTATAATCGCCACTAAAAGTACACCTACTCCGCCTACACCAAGTGCCATAGGAGCAGTCTCTGCGGTAAACGACGTAAGAGCCATATACGCACCGAGTGGGAAACCAATCCATCTAAGCAACCAGAATACAAAGAGATTCCAGTTACCCAAGGCTAGGTTTGTTCCGATATCCGTAGCAGGACCCGTAAGGTGGGTGGTCCTGTTTATAGGAGTTGCACTTGAGGAGGCATTCTGACAACCCATAGCCATGGGAATCAGTATCGCTAATATTGTTCTTCCGGCATCCGGTCCCAACATCCAAGCCGCTATAATTACCAATGCAGCAGTGAATGTTAATCCACCTGACAATCCGAAAGCCTTTGTTAGCTTTGTGCCGATAGCCGCGCCTATGATAAAGGCAACAACTATCATGATGATGACCCAGCCCTCTGACGGGTTACCAACACTGAAATTCATACCAATGTTGGAAGCTCGACCAGTCATAAATGCCGATCTCTCTTTGAAGAACCACTTCACTCCTACAACGTCAATCCAACCAGCAAGAGCAATCAGAAAAAAACCTACGATGTTTACGCCTGTAAAGACTTCAACCTTCTGTTCAGCCATTTTTTCACCCCCTTTCGGTTAGTTCTTTTTTTGCCATTTAATCCCATTAACAGGTTTAAGTCAAGTAAAAAATGGTATCTACAACGCCTACATTGAGTTAGGAAACGGTCTTTGTCCACTGCACCCCGTAAGGGGTATCGTTTAGCCTGATTCCGTGGCTATTAAGGGTATCCCTTATCTGGTCAGACCTGCTCCAATCTTTCCTCCTCCTCGCCTCTTCTCTCTCTCTGATAAGGAGCATCAGGTCTTCCGGGAGACTCTCCTTCTTTCTTATATTTCTTAATATCCCGAGAACCGCTCCAAACTCGGAAAAGAGGTTAAGGGTGTGGTTTATAAGGTCAGCCGATATTTTATCTCCCGAATTATCGAGATACATATTGGCATCCTTAGCCAAGTTGTAGAGGACGGCAATCGCCTGCGGGGTATTAAAATCGTTATCCATGCTTTCAATAAAACTATCCCTGTAAACTTGCAGACTATTCATGAATTTCTTGTCATTATCAGAAGGATATGCCGAGGCAACCTCAAGCATATTCTCAAGCCTATCGGTAACATTGTAGAGCCTTTTCAATCCCTGTGAGGCCTGAACAATGAGATCCTCGCTGAAGTTTAAGGGAACCCGAAAATGCCCCGAAAGCATATACAGCCTAACCGTCTCCCCCCCATACTTATCAACCATATCTCGGCATAGGACCATATTCCCAAGGGATTTAGACATCTTCTCCTTGTCCATGGTAATAAAGCCGTTGTGGAGCCAATATTTGACTGATGGAGAAACCCCGCTGGCCGCCTCACTCTGGGCAACCTCATTCTCATGGTGGGGAAACATCAGGTCTATCCCTCCGGCGTGGATATCAAACTGGGGGCCAAAATATTCGGCCGACATGGCCGAACACTCTATATGCCACCCCGGTCTCCCCTTCCCCCAAGGACTATCCCAGGAAGGTTCTCCCGGTTTGGCCGCCTTCCAGAGGGCAAAATCGGCCGGATTACGTTTCTCTACATCCACATCAACCCTGCTTCCATGCTGAATCTCCTCCATATCCTGACGGGAGAGTTTTCCATATCCGGCAAACTTTGAGACATCGTAATAGACACTCCCATCGATAAGGTAGGCATACTCCTTCTCTATAAGCTTACTTACCATAGTAATAATAGATTCGATATGCTCGGTCGCCTTGGGGATAACATCGGCCGTCTCGATATTAAGAGCCTTTATATCTTCAAGATAGGCAGCGGAAAACTTATCAGCCAATTCCTTAACCGTTATTCCCAACTCGTTGGCCTTATTTATCATCTTGTCATCAATATCGGTAATATTCTGGATGTAGGTAACCTTGTAACCTCTATACTTTAGATACTTTCGAACCGTATCGAAGACGATAAAGGGTCTGGCATTCCCTATATGTATATAGTTGTAGACCGTCGGTCCGCAGACATACATCTTGACCTTGTTATCCTCCAAGGGGACAAAATCGACCAGTTCACCTTTAGCGCCGCTGTAAACCTTTAACGACATAAGCAATTAATCTCCAAATACGATAACAACCCCCTGTCCCCCTGGTTTATTATGGTCAACAATAAAATGTTAATATTTACCTTCTTTTTTAGTATATCTTTGGCTTAATAGCACCTTGCCTTACCCTGGTATTTGAGAGTCTCAACAGAGCTCTAATCTTGCTTAATCGGGGCTAAGGTGCA
>JAHJSF010000052.1 GCA_018830405.1 Nitrospinota bacterium
CACAGTTCCAGAAGCAGAAACGGTAAAATCTTACGGGGGAAGAGTAGTGATAACCGGCGACCCTAAAGACCATTCCTCTACAGATATTATAAAGAATATAGGAAGACCCTAAGATGTGCTTGAACAGGTCATCCTTCATGCCCCGGCCAACTCCGCCTATCAAAATAGACAGGATACTTATAGTCAAATTGGGGGCCATAGGAGATGTTATACACGCCCTTCCCACCCTGAGAACTCTCAGAAAAAATTTCCCCAAGGCCTATATCGCCTGGATAGTCGAAGAGAAGGCCGCCCCGATACTAAAGGGGAATCCAGACCTCAATGAATTAATCGTCATAGATACAAAAAAATGGCGAAAGGATATCGGGCTAAAGACCATCAAGGATATTAAGGGACTCCTATCCAGCCTAAGAAAAAAGAGGTTTGATCTGGCCATAGACCTGCAGGGACTTATAAAGAGCGGCCTTATTACCTACCTGAGCGGGGCTGAGAACAGAATAGGCTACGGCTATCCCTATCTGCGTGAAAGGCTAAGCGGACTCTTCACCAATATAAAGGTATGCCCCCTAGAAAGTGAAAGACATGTCATAGATATAGCCCTCTCGCTCCTGAGCCCTCTTAAGGTAATCAAAATTGATAAGGAGGCGCGCTTCAACATACCGGAGGAGGATGAAGCATATATCGATACCTTTATCAGGGAAAAGGGACTGAACAAGGGGAAGGACTTGGTCATAATTAACCCGGGAGCGGGTTGGAAGACAAAGCTATGGGGAACGGCTAACTATGCCGCCTTGGCCGATATGATTGCAGCCAAAAATAAGGCCGACATCGTCATAACCTGGGGGCCCGGAGAAGAAGAGATGGCTACAGAGGTAAAATCAAAGATGACTGAGAAGGGAATAATCTCCCCCCCCACCACCCTCCCCTCCTTTATTTCTCTCCTAAAAAGGTGTAACCTCTTCGTAGGGGCAGACACAGGGCCGATACATTTGGCTGCCGCCCTTGGAAAAAGGTGTGTCGGTATCTATGGCCCATCAGACCCGTCTAGGAATGGGCCCTATGGTGAAGGGCATAGAGTTGTCTATAAGAAAATGGAGTGCGGTAATTGCTATAAAAGAGAATGTGACGACCTGTCATGTATGCAGACGATAACACCCGCAGATGTATACAGAGAAGTTGAAGCCCTATTAAAGGAGATAAGAGATGACCATAGATAAAAAGCTGCTCGACATATTAGCCTGTCCCAAGTGTAAAGGAGAGATTACCCTAACTGAAAAAGGAGATGGCCTTATATGTGAAGAGTGCCGACTCAAATATGAGATTAGGGATGATATCCCGGTCATGCTGATAGATGAGGCGATTGAACTGGATGCCAATCTCAATCCCGCTACCCCATAAGTCCCCCCATAAAAAAGATACTCCCAGTGTTTAGTTGCATAATTCTGCGTCAGTATCAAGACCGAGAATTTGGCGCGACTGGCACGAGGACAACCGCAACCATAGCAGGGCCTATGGCGAGGATTGACGACAAAGCCGGGCGTGTCAAAGGCCGGTCGGCTATAGCAAGATTTATGCAATTAAGCACTAGATAAAAAATTGAAAAAGTTAATTCTAAACGGTGGTTGGCTACTCCCTGTAAGCTCCCCCCCCATAAAAGGGGGCACGGTAATTATAGAGGGGGGAACAATCGTCTACGTCGGGAAATCTAAGGATGAGCCATGTGAGGCAGACTCGCTATTGGGGGGAGAGAATATTGTCCTAATCCCCGGACTGGTCAATGCTCATACACACCTTGAACTGACCGCAATGGAGGGGAAGGTAGGGAAAGGGCTTTCGTTTAAGGAATGGGTAGAGGCGGTAATCTCCTACCGGGGGGGGATGTCGAAGGAGGCGGTAGACAATTCGATACGCCAGGGAGTAGAGATACTCATTAGTAACGGAACAACTACCGTGGGGGACTTCACCTCAACCGGCCGTTCGGCCAGTATATTGGCAAAACTCGGACTTAGGGGGGTAGCATTTAACGAAATTGTCTCCTTTCGGGAGGATGCTTCTCAGGCGGCCTTCAAGGGGGTCAAGGATAGGATAGAGAATGGAAAAAAGACTACAGGGATAATACAGGGGATCGCCCCGCATTCCCCCTACTCCGTTTCGGCCTCCCTCCTTAGGGATTGTCATAATTATGCGGAAAAGATGGATATCCCCATATCTATCCATATCGCCGAAACAGGAGAAGAGAAGGTATTTATAGATACGGGAAAGGGGCCTCTGAGGGATTTGTTAAATAGTTTGGGAAAGTGGGAAGAATCGTGGCAGGTCCCCGGAATGTCTCCGGTTCAATACCTTTCAAGACTGGGGGCATTGGATGGGACTATCGGAGTACACCTCAACCTGATAGATGACGCTGATATAGAGATATTGAAGGAAAGGGGTGTCTCAGTTGTCTATTGCCCAGGGAGCAACCGTTGGTTTGGAAGGGAAAAGGTATGCCCGGTAGAAAGGCTTTTGGCCGAAGGGATTAACGTAGCCCTCGGCACAGATGGACTCTCCAGCAATTCAAACCTGTCTATCTTGGAGGAGATGAGATTACTTAAAAAAGAATTCGCCTCTATAGCTGACGAAGAGATATTAAAAATGGGTACACTAAACGGGGCTAAGGCCCTAAGGTTTGGAGATATAGGGGCGATAGAAACAGGCTTCAGGGGGGATTTAGTCGGAATAAGATTGGAAAACCAAGGGGGGGGGCCATACAACTTCCTTAGTGATACCAAGTTTCAGGTAGAGTTTGTTATAATAGGCGGAAAAATAGTTTACAAAAAGCATTAAATATATAGGAAGAAATAAGAGAGAAAATGAAACTTCACAACTCACATCTACTAATAATTATATTTGCCGCTTTTATAACAATAGGGGGGATCCTCCTCTCGTTGCCGATAGCGGCCAACGGAACACCCGTCCCATTTCTGGACGCCTTATTTATGTCTACCTCGGCCATGTGTGTAACAGGGCTGGCCGTTATAGACATAAGCACTAAACTGACCACTTTCGGTCAGGTTGTTATCCTGGCCCTGATACAGCTCGGTGGTCTGGGGATAATGACCTTCTCGACTGTCTTTCTTCTGATGCTGGGGAAGAGCATCTCCTTTAGGGAGAGGACGGTTATGACTGACATGTTTTCCTTCTCCGGGAACGATATAGAGTCGATAGTGAAATATATCTTCTTCTTCACCCTACTTATAGAGGGAATAGGGGCGGTGGTCTTGACGGCCCGCTGGTGGGGGGATTTCCCTCACACCACCGCCATCTATTACGGAATATTTCACTCCATCTCCGCCTTTTGTAACTCGGGACTCTCCCTATTCAGCGACAGCTTGGTATCCTACATAGGTGATCCGGTTATAAATATAACCTTCATGCTCCTGATAATATTCGGGGGGCTCGGTTTCATTATCCTCAGGGAAGTCAAAGTAACCTTGATTCCAAAGATATTAGGGAAAAGGGGGCCTTCCCTCTCCCTCCACTCCAAGATGGCTGTTTGGGTAACTTTCCTCCTGATAGTCTCGGGAACACTCCTATTTATAATCATGGAAGGGAACAATACCCTAAGCGGACTCCCCTTGCAGACAACTTTATTGGCCTCTATGTTTCAGTCTGTTACAAGCAGAACAGCCGGTTTTAACACCCTAAGTTTCGCCAATATGACCAACGCAACAATAATGGGGACTATAATGCTCATGTTTATAGGTGCCTCGCCAGGATCGACCGGCGGCGGTGTCAAGACCACTACCTTTGGCGTCTTGTTGGCTGTTGTTTTATCCCGCTCCAAGGCCAGGGAGGAGGTAAGCATATTCAAAAGAACCTTAAGTGTAGAGACTGTGTCAAGGGCCATAGCGATAGTCTTCGCCTCCTTCACACTGGTAGTAGTGGCAACCTTTATGCTAATGATTACCGAGGCA
>JAHJSF010000053.1 GCA_018830405.1 Nitrospinota bacterium
GGCCAAAATATTTCTAAGGGCCGCCCTCATGATACCTCTGGGGTTTACCCCCCCATGTTCATAAAATGAAGCATCCTCCACCGCAATAGTCGCCTTTTTAAAGCTGTCCGGAATCTCAGCCTGAGAGAGAAGTATCCTGTTCTCTATATAGAACTGGGAGATAAGTTTACCGTCGTCGTCATACAATTCGGTGATGAGGCTGGGACTGTACGTCTCGAGGGACGATATATCGGGTAGATTCCGTATATTTATATAAATGAAAAGGGAAAAAAGCACCACGGCTAACAGAGTCCCTGTAACAATCAATTTAATGTTAGATTTAAAAAGTTCCTCAATCCTGTCTTTAATCATTACTCACCTTTAAATATCTTTGGACAAGCCGATCGAGAATAACAGAAGCCGCCTCCCTTTTGCTCATGGTCGGGAACTCCTTCTCCCCCTCAGCCTCAACAAGGACAACCTTGTTTGTATCGGCCCCAAAGACCTTGTCAGGTTCCGAGACATCGTTGGCCACAACAAGCTGCAACCCCTTCTCCTTAAGTTTCTTTCTGGCATTGGCTATCAGATTTTCCGTTTCGGCGGCAAAACCAACCATGACGCCCCCAATACCGGCCTTGGACATCTCCTTCAAGATATCCCTGTTCTTTGAAAGTTGAAGGGATATCCCTCCCTCCTCCTTTTTAATCTTAGAGCCGGCCTGAGATACAGGAGAAAAATCAGCTACAGCCGCGGCCATAATCGTTGCATCAACCCCTCCGGCAATGGCCAATACTGCCTCGCACATTTCATTGGCCGAGGTTACCTGCACAATATTTATTCCCTCAGGGGGAGGGATATCAGTAGGCCCCGTAACAAGTGTAACATTAGCCCCCCTTCTCTTGGCCGCTGAGGCAATGGCATAACCCATCTTGCCGGAAGACCTGTTGCCGATAAACCTGACAGGGTCTATATACTCATGGGTACCTCCGGCGGTAACGAGGAGATTGATTCCCGCCATATCCTCCCCCTTCTTAAGAAGGGCAATAGCTGTGGCCAAAATATTCTCAGGGGTTTCAAGCCTCCCCTCCCCTGCCGTTCCGCAAGCCAGGTCTCCGGTGGCCGGGCCGACAAAATTGGCCCCCCATTCTTTTAGTCTAGAGACATTACGGACTACCGCCGGGCTTCTCCACATCCTGTTATTCATAGCCGGGGCAATAAGTATGGGAGAGGCCAGGGCCATAAAGATAGTAGAGAGGAGATCATCAGCAATCCCCGAGGCAAACTTGCCGATAATATTTCCCGTGGCCGGGGCAACTATAATAAGGTCGGCCAACCCCGGGTCTTCTATATGTGATATCTTCCCCCGTTCACTCATCGAAAACATATCGGTCCGAACAGGGTTTAATGACAGCGTTTCAAAGGTTAGGGGGGTGACAAACCTTTCGGCATTTTTGGTCATCACCACACTGACATCCGCCCCCTCTTTGACGAGTAGCCTCAAGAGTTCGACAGCCTTATATACGGCTATCCCTCCTGACACACCCAATAATATTTTCTTATCTTGTAATCTCTTCACGTCCTAATATCCCTCTTCTCTTGTATAAACATACTTCAAATCCCCCTTTTTCCCCCTTTACCAAAGGGGGAATTTTATTGGAGTTTTTCCCCTCTTTAGCAAAGAGGGGTTAGGGGAGATTTGAAAACTAAACGCTATTCCTTAAAGGTCGAGACCCCTTATCTCCTCAGTCATATTTTTAAGGCGAGCCCTCTCGGCTACAATAATCGATTCCAGGCTCCCGGCGGCCTCCTCCAGCCGGTCGTTCACTACGATATAATCATAATCCTTATAGTGGCTTATCTCCTCCCTAGCCTTACCTATCCTCGTCTTAATGTCATCCTGACTGTTTGTCCCCCTCGCCTCAAGCCTGGCCATCAGAAGAGAAATAGATGGAGGCAGGACAAATATATAGGAACATTCGCACCCCTTTTTACGGAGCTGATCGGCCCCCTGTATATCTATATCGAGAATCAGGTCCTTACCCGCCGCAGTAGCTGTTTCTATACTCTTGTATGATGTCCCGTAATAATTACCAAAGACATCGGCCCATTCCAAAAACTCCCCTCTCTCAATCATCCCTTTAAAGGTATCCTTGGAAACAAAATAGTAGTCACGTCCCTCTTCTTCCCCCTGCCTGATACTCCGGGTAGTATGCGAAACGGAAAGCTGCATATTAGGGAGAGACCCTATAACCCTCTTAACCAAGGTGCTCTTACCGCCGCCGGATGGGGCAGAAATAACAAACAATATCCCCTTTCTGGATCTTCGCGTAAAATTGTTGGTCATTCTATCCTATATTCCCCCTCTTTGACAAAGAGGGGTTAGGGGAGATTTTTACCTCTAAAAAAACAAGATAAATCCCTGTCCTCTCCCTGTTCTCTTGTGTGAACATACTTCAAATCCCCCTTTTTCCCCCTTTACTAAAGGGGGATTTTTATTAGAGTCCCATAGTTTTCTTTTACTCATTATTGCCTGGGTTACTCAATGTTTTGCACCTGTTCCCTTATGCGCTCCAACTCAGACTTTATTAATACCACCTTTTCGGAGATAGCGGTGTGGCTCGATTTTGAGCCGATGGTATTCGTCTCCCTATTCATCTCCTGGAGTATAAATTCCAATTTTCTCCCGAGTGGAGAATCTTCGTCCATACTCGTTCTAAACTGTTTCATGTGGCTCCAGAGGCGGGTAATCTCTTCCGATATATCCCCCCGGTCGGTCATAAAGGCCACCTCCTGAATAACCCTCCCCTGGTCAATCTCAATCTCACCAAGGGCCTTTGTTATCCGGCTGCGCAATCTTTCTCTTAATTCGTCGGCAACGGAGGGGAATACCTTCTCTATCTCGGCCACGCTCTTGGCTATTAAATTAAGTCTCTCTTCAAAGTCCCGCCTTATATTATCCCCCTCCTTACACTTCATTTCCTTAAGTGATTCAAGGGCTGCGTCGGCCGCCGTTAACACAAAACGATTAAGATCCTCGGGGGTATCATCTTCCTCCTCAATCTCAAGCACCTTATTCATCCGAAGAAGTGTGTTTATGTCGAGTTCCCCCCCTATGGCAAAGCTTTCCTTAAGATTGGCCGCAATCTCGATATACTTTTTCAAAAGGTCATAATTGACCCTTATATCATCCTTGGCCTCGCCTCCTTGGCCTACGGTTATGGCCACATCAAAAAAACCGCGGGAAAAGGTCTTTTTTATCTTAGACTTCAGCAGTTCATCCAGCTCATGATTCTTGGCGTTAGACCTCACCTTAACATCGATAAACCTGTTATTAACACAACGCATCTCCACGGTGGCCAAATATTTCGAATCCCCAGCCTCGCCGTGTCCGTAACCTGTCATACTTATAAGCATATCTGTCTACCCGTTAAAATTAAGCCAACCTCACCTCTGCGTTGATACAACCACCTTGTCCACCTTCCCATCCTTACCAAACCTTATCCAGAGGGCATTCAGATTTTCATCCTTATAGAAGAATGTCTCCTCATCCCCGATAACGAGGCGGTTTTCAGGGGTTCCGAATATGGCCACAACCTTATCCTTGCCGGTTTCCCCCCTCTTAATCATGGCTATCTTATCATCCGAGAGACGTTCCGTTTGGACAAAATTGTTTCTGAGCGCGCAACCGGCCAAGATAAAAAACGCCGCAACAACTAATATATATTTCTTCATTTTTCCTCCAAAATACACCCTTACGGATAAAGGGTCTCTCCCCTATCCCCTCATTACAAGCACCCTAATTTCGGTCATCTCCTCTATGGCAAAGCGAACACCCTCTCTCCCCAGTCCGCTGTTTTTAACCCCCCCGTAGGGCATATGGTCTGCCCTATAGGTTGGAATATCATTTATTATTACCCCCCCCACCTTTAATTTTTTGAAGGCAGTTAGGGCCTTACCGATATCCTTGGTGAATACCCCCGCCTGAAGTCCGTACTCAGAATCGTTGACCATATCAATGGCATCACTAAATTCGTTATAACGGATAAGGGATACAACCGGGGCAAAGACCTCTCCGCAGACAACCTTCATATCCCCCTTAACTCCCGTTAAAACGGTCGGCAGTATAGTCCCATCCTCACCAACTCCTCCATACTCAACAATGGCTCCCCCCTCCTCAGCCTCTCCAAGCCAGCTGATACAGCGGTTCTTTTCCCTATCAGATATAAGGGGGCCATAATCGGTAGCCGGGTCGACCGGGTCCCCAACCTTAACCCTCTTAACAACTTCTATAAATTTACTGAGGAATTCATCATATATCTTTTCATTAAGGTATATCCTTTGGAGCGATACACAAACCTGCCCCGCATAGGCAAAGGCCCCGGCCACAGACCTTGTAACGGCCAAATCTATATCGCTGTCAGGTTCAACAATACAGGCCGAATTGGAACCTAACTCCAGGGCCACCCTCTTCATACCGGAGGCGGCCTTTATCTTCAAACCAACCGGAAGACTGCCGGTAAAAGAGATCATATTAATCTTGGGGTGGGCTACAAGGGCCTCCCCGATATCATTGCCGCTGGAGTTGACCAGGTTTATCCCCTCCGGCGGAAGTCCTGAATCCAAGAGAATCTCAACCAATTTAATGGCGGTTAGTGGCGTCTTGGGGGATGGCTTAAGGATAACCGCATTGCCGGAGGCAATAGCCGGGGCTACCTTATGGGCCACCAAATTAAGGGGGAAATTAAATGGGGTTATGGCCAAAACAACACCCACCGGAAAAGGCTGATAGAAGGCAATCCTATCCTCCGAACCGGCTACCGCATCCATCGGGATGGTACTCCCCTCAATCCTCTTAGACTCCTCAGCCGCAAAACGGAATGTCTGGACGGCCCTTGATACCTCTCCCTTTGAATCTTTTATCCCCTTGCCAGATTCGGCGGTTATGGTCCGGGCAATCTCCTCCCCCCTCTCTTCAATCAGGAGGGATGTCTTCTGGAGAATATCATATCTCTTGTGGGCCGGCAGGGTCTCCATTATAGCGGCCCCCTTAACAGCCGAAGAGGTTATATCCTCGATATCTGCAGGGGTAGCATCGGCGATCTCGGCGATAGTCTGGCCATTATAAGGGTTTATAACTGGAAAAGGCTTGCCGCCGCTTCTCCATTCTCCCCCTATAAAATTTTGCCCCTTGATAATCATTTTTCTGTCCATGAAATAATAATACCGTCCCTATTTATATATTGGCTATATATTGGCCTTACGCCTTAAGTAGATTAACGAATATATCCCGATGAGACACGCGGAAAATACCAACATCCAGATAACGGCGGTATTAACATAGGCCTTGATAAGAACCTCATTTCGCCCGGCAATATATCCAATAGCCAGGAGTATTGAGCACCAAAGTCCTGCCCCCAGGCTGGTATAAAGGATAAAGAGAGACATCTTCATTCTGGCCAACCCGGCCGGGAAGGAGATATACTGTCTGACAACGGGGATAAGACGTCCGGTAAAGGTGCCAATCTCGCCATGTCTGGCAAAGAACTTCTCGACCTTGGTAATCTTGTCTTCCGATATGAGTATATATTTCCCCCATTTATGGAAGAAGGGTCTCCCCAGCCATAGGGCCAGAAGATAGTTGAATACCCCTCCAAGGATGCTCCCGATAATCCCCATGATAAGGGCAACGCCCAGGCTCATCTCCCCTTTGAAGGCGAGGTATCCGGCCGGAACCATAACCACCTCGCTCGGAAATGGGAAAAAGGAACTCTCCAGGAACATCATTATGACTATTCCAAGGTAGCCGAACTGGCTAACCGTGGCTACAATCCAAGCAACCAACTGATGAAGTAAGGCCATCCAAAATACACCTAAAAAGGGTTTATATTTATGTAACTTCCTTTGTCACGTTAAGGATAAAAGTATAACATATATCTCTAAAAGACCGATATCTCCCGTGAGTATAATACGGAGGTGCATTCAAAATGATAACAAGGCGGCAAGGAGGAAGCGACATACAACCCCCTTATTCCCCCTTAACAAAGGGGGATAGGGGGTTGTATGTTGAGGAGCTGACGACGAAGCCAACACAGTTAGCGTTTGAATGCGACTTCGTATAATGCCGTTCAAAATCATAAACAGAATCGTAATCGGATAGATGACCAAAGAGAACAGAGATGGTATAAATTTCCTGACTAAGCAGAATGGAGATGGGGTATATTACCGCTCGGCCGGTGAGGGAAAACCGATTATATTTATTCATGGTTGGTGCATGAATTCACTGGTCTGGGCTTGGCAGATAGCCCATTTCTCCAAGACAAATCTGGCCATAGCCATCGACCTTAGGGGACACGGTCTATCCCAAGATGCGGCCGGACCCTATACCATCGACTCCATGGCCGATGACCTTAACCTTCTGGTAGAGACACTGGGGGTAAAATCACCAATAATTGTCGGCTGGTCGATGGGGACAATGGTCGCCCTGAATTATATAGCCAATTTTAAAAATGATATTGCGGGGATCGTTCTGGTCGGGGGGACCCTGAGTTTTCTCAGGGCGGCCGAATTCCCCCACGGGAGGCACCCTGCCATGGTCAAGAGGCTATCCGAGAATATGGAAAGGGATTATAAAAATTATATCCCCCTATTCTGCCGGGGATTCTTTGAGACCAAGGAAAAGATAGGCCTGGAAGAAGAGGAGGCAATATCGGAACTTCTCCTAAACAACCTCTTCCCTCCCCCCTTTGAGGTGGCCAAAGAAACTCTGAAGGAGCTGTGCGATTGGAGGATTCCGGAAAAACTATCCGCTCTTCGCATCCCCGCCTTGATGATACATGGGGAAGTTGATAACATAGCCTCAGTCGAATCAGCCCTGGAATTGCACCGAATAATTCCTGAATCAGAACTGAAGGTATTCGAAAAAAGCGGCCACGCCCCCTTTCTTACCGATTGCGATAAATTCAACCAAGAGTTAGGCAATTTTATAGTAACAATAAAAGGAAAATTACAACCCCCTTGTTAAGGGGGGCTCTACTAAAATTCCCCACTTTAGAAAAGGGGGGTGAGGGGGGATTTGAAAGCTGGGAGATGGAAATATGGAGTGGATTATAATTATAAAATCCCTCCCAACCTCCCTTTAGAGACTGTGTCGCAATGTCTATTTTGTCATTGCCCGGCTTGACCGGGCA
>JAHJSF010000054.1 GCA_018830405.1 Nitrospinota bacterium
AATCATCAGAAAGTGTCCTCTGTTCTAGTCATGACCCAAAAATTATAGTAACGTTCATCAAAAAACAACAATTAGGAGGTTTTGATGTCAGGACATTCTAAGTGGTCGACAATAAAACATAAAAAGGGGGCAACGGACGCCAAAAGAGGGAAGATATTTACTAAGATAACCAGGGAAATTACCGTTGCCGCCAAGATAGGGGGGAAGGATTTAACCGGCAACTTTAGGCTGAGAAAGGCCCTTGAGGCCTCCAAAGAGGTCAATATGCCTAAAGACAATATTGATCGGGCCATCAAAAAGGGAACCGGAGAGCTTGAAGGGGTGTCTTATGAGGAGATAAGGTACGAAGGATACGGCCCGGGAGGAGTAGCCATCCTGGTCGATACCCTGACCGATAATAAGAATAGAACTGTCGCCGAGGTCCGGAGTATCCTCTCCAAAGGGGGAGGCAACTTCGGGGAAACTGGTTCCGTCAACTGGATATTTGATATGAAGGGACTCCTTGTTATAGAGAAGAAGGGGGTCAATGAAGACCAGCTTATGGAGATTGCCCTTGAGGCCGGGGCAGAGGACTTTGGCGAAAGCGACGGAGACATAGAGATAAAAACCAGCCCGCACGACTTCGAGCTGGTCAAAGAGGCCGTGGCCGCCAAGGGGTTCAAGATAAAATACGGAGAGGTAACCATGGTTCCCCAAAATACGATTAAGCTTGAAGGGGATAAGGCCAAACAGATGCTGCGCCTGATTGACAACCTTGAGGACAATGATGACGTCCAGAAGGTCTACACCAATTTTGACATAGATGAATCGGAACTTGAGGATATATAGATACGGGGGCCCATTCAAATGATAACAAGGCGGCAAAGAGGAAACGACGCACAACCCCCTTATTCCCCCTTAACAAAGGGGGATAGGGGGTTGTATGTTGAGGAGTTGACGATACAGCCAACGCAGTTAGCGTTTGAATGGGACATCGTATGAGGGTATTAGGGATAGACCCGGGGTGCACAGTCACCGGCTACGGCATAATCGAAGAAGAAAAAAACAAACTAAAGGCAATTAAGTGGGGGACGATAAAAACCTCCCCCAAAGATAACTATCCGAAGAGGATAAAATTTATATATGACAACATCTTTGAAGTTATCCAAGACTATAAACCTGATGTGGTGGCGGTTGAAGAGATATTCTTCGCCAAGAATGTTAAAAGCGCCATGGTCTTGGGGCTGGCCAGGGGGGCGGCTATTATGGCCGCGGCCAATTCAAAGGTTGATATCGCCGAATACTCGGCTCTTCAGGTAAAACAGTCGGTTGTAGGTTACGGCCGGGCCGACAAGGAGCAGGTTCAACATATGGTTATTCAACTTCTGGGGCTTGGCAAAACCCCTTTCCAACATGATGCCTCTGACGCCTTGGCCGTGGCCATCTGCCACAACAACACTCATGCTTTCCAAAACCGTATCGATAGGGCCATAAAAAAATGATAGCCAGACTAAGCGGAACGATAATAGACAAATCACCCGGGCACCTTATCGTAGAAACGGGGGGAGTAGGATTCAATGTTACCCTCTCCCTGACCAGTTACTACGGACTCCCCGACATAGGGGAAAAGATATCCCTCCTTATACACACCCATATAAGAGAGGATGCCATCGCCCTGTTCGGGTTTACCGAACAGACTGAAAAAGAGCTGTTCGAAAAACTGATCAACATATCGGGCATAGGCCCAAAGCTCGGAATCAACATTTTATCCGGCATATGCGCCGCTGACCTTATCAAGGCGATACTGAATGGCGACATAGACTCAATCGTAGCCATACCGGGGATTGGGAAAAAGAGCGGAGAAAGAATAATCCTAGAGCTAAAGGATAAGCTTAAAGGAGCCGATGCAGCTACTGGCTCCGTAAGGGGGAAGAGCGGGGGAATCGGCAGTGAGTCCGTATCTGACGCTATCTCCGCCCTGGCCAACCTCGGCTATAAAGAGAAACAGGCCAAAGAGGCGGTAGAGAAGTGTCTGGAGGAGGTCGGCCATAAGGATATTAAGATAGAGGAACTGATAAGAGAGTCTCTCAAATATCTGGCCCGTTAAAATAGTTTAGATGCTTATTAAACAAGGGGGGGATTAAACTCGTCAGAAAAATATAAACATAAATCTACTCTACCTACTTGGACTTCCTCTTTTTATTACATAACATAAACAGAAGCAAAAACTTATATAGGTCATTTAGATGCATAAATTAGTAGATACAATTACCGCCATATCAACCCCTATCGGAGATGGGGGGATAGGGATCGTTAGAATGAGCGGGCCGGACTCAATCGCCATTGCCGAGAGGATATTTGAGCGGGGGGATAGAAGAGAGTTTAATCCGGTAGAATCTCATAAAATGGTCTATGGCTTTATCAAAGACCCCGATAGCGATAAGGTTGTCGACGAGGTAATGCTGACCGTTATGCTCGCCCCCAATACATTCACCAAAGAGAATATGGTGGAGATAAACTGTCACGGGGGACTCTATGTCACCCGTAAGGTGCTCGATACCACCCTTCTGGCCGGGGCGCGGCTGGCCGAGCGGGGAGAGTTCACCAGGAGGGCCTTTCTGAACGGCCGAATTAGTCTGGCCCAAGCCGAGGGGGTAATTGACCTTATCGATGCCAAGTCGGAGGCAAGTTATGAGGCTGCCCTGAAGGAACTGAATAACTCCCTCTCCGAAAAGATAACCACCATAAAGGATAGACTCTCTAAGATTGCCGCCGAAACAGAGGCAGAGATTGATTTTTCTGAGGATGACCTCGAAGGGTCCGATCACTCAGTCTGGATAAAGGAGATTTCAGATATTCTGACCGAGATAAATAATCTTATAGGCTCCTACGACCATGGAAAGATTCTCCGTGACGGTCTTACGGTTTCTATCGTCGGCCGCCCCAATACCGGGAAATCAAGCCTGATGAACAGACTCCTCAATTATGACCGGGCCATTGTAAGCGATATCCCTGGAACAACACGCGATACCATTGAAGAAAAACTGTCGGTTAACGGGATTGCGGTTCAGCTCATCGATACCGCCGGTGTGCAGGAATCGCAAAACATTCTGGAGGCGGAGGGAATAAGAAGATCTAGAGAAAAAATTGAACAATCGGACATACTTATCTTTCTCTTCGACGGCTCCTACGACTTAACCAGCTACGACCTTGACCTGGCCTTGATGGTCCGCAGACTGGGTAAAAAGGTTGTCTGGGTAATTAACAAGTCGGACATCAAGGGGAAATTTAGAGAAAATAAAATCAGGGAGATTACCGGGGAGCGTCCCATTATGATATCGGCCAAGAGAGGGGACGGGATAGAATCCCTCCTCTCCGCCCTGTCCGATACGATATGGGAAGGGGGGTGCGGGAAGAGCGAAGATATCATCATAACCAGGCGGCGCCATTTTGACCTCCTCACCAAGGGAAAAATCCCCCTCGAAAGAGGGATTAAAACCTTGAAGAGGGATAATAATGCCGTAGAACTGTTCGCGGTCGATATTCGGGAGGCAATCATGGCCCTCGGGGAGATAAATGGAGACCAATACACCGATAGCCTCCTCGATAAAATCTTTAATGATTTTTGTATAGGGAAATAACCGACCGGAATAGAAAAACCGGCCTAACCCTTGGCGGGTATTTTAAGAGAACCTATTATCTCCCTTATAGAGCCGACGCCTTTCCTTCGGCAATAGGCCTCAATCCCCTCTACTATTTTGAGGGATGCCTCGGGGTCAACAAAGTTGGCTGTCCCAACCTGGACCGCCGAGGCCCCGGCCAGGAGAAACTCCACCGCATCCTCCCATCTCATGATGCCGCCAAGCCCGATGACAGGGATAGAGACCGCTTGGGCCGACTGCCAGACCATCTTCAGGGCAACCGGTTTTATGGCCGGGCCTGAAAGCCCGCCGGTTATATTGGCCAGCTTTGGTTTCCTGCTTTCGATATCAACGGCCATCCCCGTAAGTGTATTTATTAGGGATATAACATCCGCGCCAGACTCCTCGGCCGCCCTGGCTGTTACGGTAATATCTGTTACATTGGGGGAGAGTTTGACAATCAAAGGGAGCTTGGCGACCTTTCGTACCGCCCCAACCACCCTTTTAAGCAGAGAGGGGTCGGTTCCAAAGACAAGCCAGCCCTCCTGTTTATTGGGACAGGAAATATTCATCTCAAGGGCGGCGATACCTTCAACATCACTCAGCCTCTCGGCTGCCTCCACATACTCATCTACCGAATCACCAAAGAAGTTAGCGATAATCGCAGTATCATATTTTCTAAGGAGGGGCATCTTATCCTTAATAAAGGCATCTATCCCTATGTTCTGCAGCCCTATGGCGTTGAGCATACCTGATGGGGTTTCGACAATACGAGGTGTTGGATTCCCCTGCCTCGGCTTTACCGAAAGGCCTTTGACCGATATCCCCCCAATCAGATTAAGGTCTATGTATTTCTCAAATTCAAGCCCGTAACCGAAGGTTCCGGAGGCGGCAATAACCGGATTCTTTAATCTAATTCCGGCAATATCAAGCGACATGTCTACCATGAGAGACTCCTTGAATCAAAGACAGGGCCATCCTTACAAACGGTTACATACTTGTTATCCTTATCCGGAACGACACAGCTAAGACAGGCCCCCAGGCCGCACCCCATCCTCCCCTCAAGAGAGACCTGACACTCTATAGAGGCGGCCGAGGCAATTCTATGCACCTCCCGCAGCATTACATTAGGGCCACAACCATATATAAGATAATCATTTGGATTGGTAATAGATGAAATATACCCCTCAAGTAGACTGGTAACAAACCCCTTTATCCCAAGGGAGCCATCATCGGTGGATATCTGAGGGGAAAGACCGAGCGATTCAAATTGGGGGAGGCCAATAACATCGTTTCCGGCTGCCCCGCCAATCATAACAACCACTTCCCCTCCCCCCTTCAGCAATTCTTCGGCCAGACCGATTAAGGGGGCAATCCCAATCCCCCCCCCTACAAGAATGGATTTTTTACTGGGGGGGATATCAAAGCCTTTTCCGAGGGGACCCAGTATATCCATCGACATCCCGGCGGCAAATTCGGTCAATTTTTTTGTACCTCTCCCTACAACCCGGTAAAGAATCTCAATTTCTCCCCTAGACAAATCTATGCGGGAGATAGACATCGGCCTTCTGAGGAGTGGATTATCCCCCTGGCTAACCTTGAGCATAAGAAACTGCCCAGCCTTGGCTGCCCCGGACAATGCACTATTTGAGACCAGCAGCCGGTAATAGCCGAGGGAAAGCTCCTCATTAGATATAACCTTTACCTTCAATTTGGTTCCATAAGTAGTGCTTAATTGCCTAAATCTTGCTGTAGTCGACCGGCCTTTGACACGCCCGGCTTTGTCGTCAATCCTCGCCATAGGCCCTGTGCTATGGCTACGGTTGTCTTCGTGCCAGTCGCGCCAAATTCTCGGTCTTGATACTGACGCAGAATTAGGCAACTAAACACTAAGATAAAAAGAATAAAAACCTATGCCTCTCTATCGGTTTATAATATCATATCAGCTTAATTGTTGCGCCTGTAGCTCAATTGGATAGAGCGCTGGCCTTCGAAGCCATCGGTTGGGGGTTCAAGTCCCTCCGGGCGCGCCATCAATTAAATTTGTTTAGAATTTTCATAGTCACATGCCGATACCTCTAGACACTATGAAAATTATACGCCGGAATAAGGCATTTGTTTCAACAAGTTGGCCCCGGTAGGCAATATTGACATGGTAACCTTATACTGCTACGCTGTTAGCGTATAGTAGCAGTTTGAACAAACAACAATTTATATTTTACATTATTAGGGGATCCTATGAGTCTGATTATTAACAAGGAGAGTGCCGATAAAGTCGAAAAAATATTGGAGCGGTTTGTTGAGGAGTCTGGGGCAACTTATGTTTTGCTGACAGACATGGGGGGGGGTATGCTCTTCGAGTCTGGGGCAGATGTCGTCAGCTATAATGGTGATGCCTTGGCCGTTCTCTCGGCTGCCAACTACGCGGCCACCAATGAAATAGCCAAGCTTATAGATGAGGAGAGTTTCTCCTTGCTCTTCCACAGGGGGAACAATGAGAATATACACTTTACGAAAGTCTCCCCTGATGTATTAATGATCGTTCTATTCAAACCATTCCTATCCCTTGGGCTGCTAAGGCTTAAGATAGGCAAAATTCAGGACGAAATTGCCTCTTTACTCGGGAAGTAGCAATGGCGACAATAAACCTAAAAGATAAGTCTATTAGGATAAAACTTGTATACTATGGTCCGGGTAGAAGCGGCAAAACAACGAACCTGGAATATATCTACAATAAAATCCAAGAAAATGATGAGAAACAGAAGGGGAAAATGGTTTCCATCGACACAAATGGGGACAGGACTATGTTCTTTGACTTCTTCCCCATTGATCTTGGTAAAATCAACGGCTTTGCCCTCAAGTTACAACTTTACACAACCCCCGGGCAGGTAAAATATGAATTCACCCGTAGGTTGGTTTTAAAAGGGGTTGACGGCATAGTATTCGTAGCTGATTCTATGGCCTCGAGACAGGAGGCAAATGCACAATCCTTTGAGAATTTGAAAGAAAATCTAGCCTTTCACAACAAAACTCTTTCGGATATAAAAGTCGTTTTCCAATGGAACAAGAGGGATATAGATGAAAACTTAATCCCCTTGGCGAGTGTTGAGGAGATGGAGAAAACGCTTAATTCCAAGTATGGATATACGTCATTCCCGGCAAGCGCAGAAACAGGGCTGAATGTTTTTAAAACGGTTAATTATATTGCCAAGGAAACTGTTAAACACGTAATTGCCCTAAACGACATCAAAAAGGGATAGGATATTCCTATATGGATTATAAACAATTGAAAGAGAATTTAGTCCCATTCTTTCAAGGTGATAGTGTGGATGTTAAAACTGCCGAAGAGGCTATCAACAACGCCCAACCGGAAAACACCTTTGACGAGAGGATGCTTATAGTTCTAAGAAACATAACAACAAGTGCTAAAGTTGGCGCCTCGTTACAAGCGTTGGGGAGTGACATTCTGGGCAACTCCGAATACTTCTCTGATAAAGGTTTGCGGAAAAAGGAAAAAGACGAAAGACTTGAGCAATTACTCTCTGCCGGAAATTATCAGGAAAATGAAGAATTGTTTACTTTGAGCATGTTCCGAACATACTTGGAGACCATACTAAACAAACAGCTCTATGAAATAAATTTAAAAATAGAGGAAAACCAACGCCTGTTACAAAATATGCAAAGCTGGGCACTCGTTAAAACTAAAAAGAAATAGAGAATAGGCAGAATTAAAATGAAAAGGAAACAGTAAATTCTTAATGATGTATGTCAGATACATCGTTTATTACTTTCAGAATGCATAGAGGAGAAGAAAAATGCCTGACGAAAACACCCTGGAAAACGAAGATGAAAACGAAAACAACGCCTTTGACACAATAGACAAACTTTTTTCAGATAATCCGGTGATAAAAACTCAAGACGACATAGGCGGCTACGATGATTCAAAAGAAGTAGTCCCCGAAACAAAAGAGGACAAAGGAGAGCTTGAAGAAACAACTGCGGATAGACTCCCCAAAGAAGTATTAACCGTATCAGATAGCAGCCAAGAGCCTCTATTAATGGAGACCAAACCAAGCCATGATAAAAAAATCGAAAAGAGTAAAGAATTAGACGAAGCAGGTAATATGGGTGATTTGGATATGCTTGAAGGGTATGCCATGGCCCTGGAATGGGAATTTACCGACAAGGATATAAAAAAATTCAACTACTACCTAAATAAGCTGGCCGCGCAGTATACTGACAGTCACAACCAGATTTTAATAAAGCTTTTGCGCGCCATTGTTAATTACATAAGCAGCGCCCAAGAAAAAGCGGTACCGGAAACCATGAGTATTTTGTCCAAAGTATTAAAGACATTAAAAATGGTCAATTCAGGTGATAAGGATAAATCTTTTGTAAAGGCAAAAATACGGGAGTCATATCAAGAGGTTCTAAACCTAAAAAAGCGTATATCCTCGTACAACAAAGAATTCAACGAAGAAAAAGAAGAAGAGGAAAAGGAAGAGGTGATTGCTAAGGAACCAACGGTAAGCATTCAACCCCCGCAAGAGTCTATCCCCCAGAGCCTACTTTCCAGATTGGATGAACTGCTCTTGAAGCTGGATGAATATGAAAAGAGAATTTCTTATTTGGAAGAACAAAACAGGAAATTGAAAAATATTATCATTGGGCTTTAAAAATAGCGCAAATTGGGCCCATCAATTTTCTTGGGCAGCACAAGCTGCCTTAAACAAATAAACCTAAATGCTCAATATGAACAGCAATGGCATAGACCAGACTCAATTCGATTTAAAATTAGAGCAGGCTGAATTTTATGCCAAGCAGGGACTTTCGGATGAAGCTGACGCAGTATACCAAGATCTGTTGGACATTCTTAAAAAACTCCCCGAAACAAAATCCACTCAGTTACAGATAAAGCAGTTAGAGTCTATTCGTAATGGCATAGGCGCCAGTATTTCGTTAAAGGCCAGTGATAAAGAAGCCGGCTCTCCAGTTGAGAGTAAACCTGATGAGGAACTCTATGCGGAATCAACAGCCTTTGTCGACCTTGGGTTTTATGACAAGGCTATAGTTAACAACAAAATACTCATTGAACGAAACTTTAAAATTTATGAGTCTATCTCCACATTTGTTTCCTGTTCCAAAACAATAGAGCAGGAAATGGAGGCAGTTAAATATCTTGATTCCATTGTAAAATCTTCTTCCTCAGATACAGAAAAAAAGGATGTCGCCTACTATTTCCTCTCCTTTCTTTACGAAAAAATAGGCAACTTTGGCCGGTCTATAAGCTCTTTACAAAATATCAAGGCCACTGATAATTTTACCGACTACTCTAATAGGGTAAAATTTCTAGGTTCAAAGATAAAGGGAAAAACCAGGTTTGACTACCTCCTCTCCGAACAAATAATTATCCAGAAGGACTTAAAGCAGGCTATAGAACTATCGAAAAAAACCCAAAAATCGGTTGAATATATTCTTATCAACAAATTTTCAGTTGCAATAGACCAACTGGGCAAATCACTGGGAATGTTTTACGGATATCCCTTTGTAGATATATCTCAGGAAGGTCTTAAAACAGGCCTTTTCGGCAAACTAAAGCATAAATACTTAAAAAACAACCATTGGGCTCCTCTGGAGATATCCGGCAAAAAACAGACGGTAGACGTTGTTGTAGCCAATCTTGATATGCAATGTACTGAAGACATAAAAAAGATTTATGTCGGTTATAAAACATTTCTTCATATAGGTATACAGGAACATATAGACGAATATATAAACAAACAATATGACAACGAAACCCCGATCGATAATACTCCGGCAGAAGAGGGTAAGGGGGAGGACGTTTCGGGATTCATGGATGGGATAGAAGAAGATGAACTTGAAGATATAGTAATAGAAAAAGAAGATAAGGCACAAGATGATGAGGAGGAGGCAGCCCCTGACAGCAAAGTAATACTATTCGCCAATAAAATGATTGTGGATGCCCGTCGCAGAAGGGCCTCAGATATCCACATAGAACCCTCAACCCACAGCCTGAGCACAGACATCCGTTTCAGAGTAGACGGCCTTTGCCAACCTTATAGAAAAATACCAAATAGTTTCAGCCGACAGGTCATTTCACGAATTAAGATTATGGCTGATATGGATATTGCCGAAAGACGTAAGCCAATGGATGGAAAAATACTGTTCAAGAGTAAACAAACAGGAAAGGTTGAACTTCGGGTCGCCACTTTACCGACAAGCGGCGGCAAAGAAGACGTGGTTCTCAGGCTTCTTCAGAGCGGCAAACCTGCCGGCCTGGCCGAGTTGGGAGTACTTGAATACAACATTGAACCTTTTCTAAAAATCATCCATAAACCATATGGACTTGTTTTGGTTGTTGGCCCTACCGGTTCAGGTAAAACAACAACCCTTCATTCAGCTCTAAGTATTATTAATACCCCCGAAAAAAAGATATGGACAGCAGAGGACCCTGTGGAGATAGACCAAAAAGGAATCAGACAATCGGAGGTTCACCGTAAAATAGGTTTGGACTTCGCAACGTTGTTAAGGGCTTTCCTGAGGGCCGACCCTGATGTAATTATGGTAGGAGAGATGAGAGATGTAGAAACAACAAAGATAGGCATCGAGGCGTCTCTAACCGGTCACTTGGTCTTTTCAACTCTACACACCAATAATGCCCCGGAAACAATAACAAGGCTTATTGAAATAGGGATAGACCGCACCAACTTTGCGGATTCCCTACTTGGAATACTGGCCCAAAGATTGGGGAGGAGGCTATGCAATGAATGCAAAAAAGAGGCTCCTGCCACCAAAGAAGAAATAGACTCCCTGATAAAAGAATTCGGCTCTGACAATATGGGCATGCTCAACAAAATAGACAAAGACAACCTGAAACTCTACCACCCCGTAGGATGTGCTAACTGTGCCAATACCGGTTACAGGGGAAGAATAGGTTTTCATGAACTACTCATCAATAACGATACTATCAAGGCTCTCATTAAAAAAGAGGCCGCTGTTGAAAGGATAAGGGCTGCGGCTGTAGCAAATAATATGTACACCCTAAAACAAGACGGGATAATCAAGGTTCTCGAGGGCATTACCGACATGACAGAGGTGAGAAGGAACTGCATATAACAATCACCATAAATTAACTGTTGGATGGCCTTGTTCCTACTTTGTTCTAACAAAATCAACTTAGGGCTATAAAATCACTCGCCTTTTTCGATGCAGGCATCTATCTTCCTTTTCAGGTCCGTGGCCGAAGGTTGCCCCGGCGCGGTAGGCTCATCTATGTATCCGTAGGTAAGGGACGAACCAAGCAGCGGAAAAGATATTCTGGTATCACCAGCATCATCGCCCATCCCTATCACGCACAAGGGAATGCCCCAATCTAGACCAAGAAGTGACTTAAGGGTCTCAACATCAGTCTGGCTATTTACCCTAGTAGCAATCTTGGCAACACTATTATCGATCTTCG
>JAHJSF010000055.1 GCA_018830405.1 Nitrospinota bacterium
CGAAGGACTGAACAACAAGATCCGTGTAATCCAGAGAAGGGCTTATGGTTTACGAGACGAGGAGTATCTGAGGCTGAAAATACTGACTTGTATGCTTAAGGGGATATAAAATGACCCACACTCTTACGCGAAGAGCCATAAAAGATTTATCGCAGGAATTATTGGATTTAGTAAAAAAGAGCTCTCCACAATTTTTTGAAAGATTGGTAGTAGAGCTTTTGTTGTCTATGGGATATGGCGGTTCGCGTAAAGACGCCGGGCAGGCTATTGGTGGGAGTGGTGATGGCGGAATTGATGGAATAATTAAGGAAGATAAATTGGGCCTTGATGTAATTTATCTTCAAGCCAAACGGTGGGAAAACGTTGTTGGATCAAAAGAGATTAGAAATTTTGTCGGTAGCCTTGTCGGCCAAAAGGCAAATAAGGGGGTATTTATCACAACCTCTGGATTCACAAAAGATGCCTTGGAGTATGTAAAAACAATTACCCATAAGGTTATCTTGATTGACGGGGAAACATTGGCCAACCTTATGATTGAAAATAACGTTGGTGTTTCGAAGATAATTAGTTATGAGGTTAAAAAAATAGACTCAGATTATTTTATTGAAGAGTAACAAACAAAAACGGCACCCTTCTCCCTTTTTCTGATTCCTCAGTTTTTCTTCAGGCAATTTAACCTACTTATGCTATAATTACCAGCTTAATTGTCTTTTGGGGGTGGTTTTGTCCCGATTGACCATATATCATGTAAATACAAGCCTATTTATGCGGAGAGGTGACCGAGAGGCCGATGGTGCTCGCCTGCTAAGCGAGTGTTCGTTAACACGAACCGAGGGTTCGAATCCCTCCTTCTCCGCCATATTAATCGTTTGTTTTATAAGTAGTTTTTCTCTAGTGTTTAGTTGCCTAAGTCTGCGTCAGTACCAAGACCGAGAATTTGGCGCGGCCAGCACGAAGACAACCGCAGCCATAGCAGGGCCTATGGCGAGGATTGACGACAAAGTCGGGCGTGTCAAAGGCCGGTCGACTACAGCAAGATTTAGGCAATTAAGCACCAGGTAAACTGCGATATTTTAGGCGCCCATAGCTCAGATGGATAGAGTAGCGGATTGCGATTCCGTTGGTCAGAGGTTCGACTCCTCTTGGGCGCATTTCTTTTTTAATGGCAATTCACTTAACCGTGGCTGATATATGACTTATCAAATATCCGCAAGAAAATGGCGTCCCCAGACCTTTGAGGAGGTGGTGGGGCAGGAACAGATCGCCCGAACCTTGCAGAATGCCCTCTCCGCCAACCGTATTGCCCATGCCTATCTCTTCTGCGGTATGAGGGGGGTAGGGAAGACGACTATGGCCCGCATATTTGCCAAGGCCCTCAATTGTTTGAATGAACCGACCAAAGGCCCCTGCAATAATTGTGATATGTGCCATGATATTACTAAAGGTTCTTCCCCCGATGTTATCGAGATAGATGGCGCTTCCAATACCAGTGTTGATGATGTCAGAGAGCTGCGCCAGAATGTCCGCTATGCCCCGGCCAGGGGGAAATATAAGGTCTACATTGTGGATGAGGTCCACATGCTTTCCAAAAGCGCCTTTAATGCCTTTCTTAAAACTTTGGAAGAGCCTCCGCCTCACACTGTTTTTATATTTGCCACCACCGAGCCGCACAAGATTCCCGAGACAATTCATTCTAGGTGTCAAACCTTTGTCTTTAAGGGATGTTCCAAGGTAGATATTGCCGCCCAGCTCAATAAGATTGCCAAGGAGGATGGAATAACCTTTGAGGGGCAGGGAATAGATATTATTGCCAATGGGGCGGGGGGGAGCATGCGCGATGCCCTTGTCTTTTTCGACCAGGTTGTCTCCTACGCAGGGAAGAATGTTTCCGAGGAGAAGGTTAGGGAGGTTTTGGGCGTGGCCGGGATGGCCAGGATTTCAGCCATTATAGATTCCGTTATTACCGGGGACGTTAAGGGGATTGTCTCCCATGTCCGTGAGGTGGAGCAGGAGGGGGTTGATCTAAAGAATCTCTCGCAAGATATTCTGCACTATCTCAGAAATATGACTATTTGCAAGCTGACCAGCGAGCCGGGCGATTTGATTGGGCTTGATGCTGACTTGATTGAGTCGATTAAGGGGCAGGCCTCCGGACTTGACGAGACTGCAATTCAATTCATGTTTCAGATTATGCTGAAGACCGATTTTGATATGAAGCCGTCAACCCTCCCGACACTTGTCCTTGAGATGGGGCTGATTAAGATGACCCAGGCCGCCTCTATGGTGGGGATAGCCTCCATTATAGAAAAGATGGAGTCTGTGTCCGGCGGCGATAATGGGGGCGGCTCAGTCGGAGCTGCTGTGCCGGTTCCGAAGAGGGAGGCTAAGCCTGCTGCAATAAAAGAGGATAGGGGGGCGAAAAAGAGTGTTGCGCCCCCTCTAGATAATTTGCCAATGACTTCCAATCAAATAACCAATGATGGGGAGACTGTTTGGTTGCGTGTCCAAGAGGGAGTTAGCAATATCCGCCCCAGATTGGGAGGTGTTTTGGAGCATGCTATATTCCACTCTCTTACGGTGGATAGTTTGGTCATAGGATTTGCCAACGATAAGGAAGTAGCCTTTTACCGAGGCGAGATAGACTCTAATATGGAGATTATCGACAAGGTTTTATCGGAGGTTTTAGGGCGTAAGGTAACTCTGGCCTTTAAGGATGTTGCCCTGCCGAAGACCAAAAAGCAAAATGCCCCTCAGGGGGAGGAGAGCGGCAAGTGGAAGAAGGAGATTGTGGGGGAGGTGCTTAATCATTTTCCCGGAGTAGTGGCATCCGACTCGTAATATCTGTATAATATTACCTCTTGTATTTTGGTTAAGTTGTTCAATATAGAGCGAATAGATAGGAGTTATATTTTATGTCTATGCTGGGTAAATTAGGCAACATGGGCGACATGATGCGCCAGGCCAAAGAGATGAAATCGAAGATGGAGGCCATCCAGAAAAACCTTTCGGCCCAGAGGGTTGAGGGGCAGTCAAAGGGGGGATTAGTCAATGTTATGGCCGATGGCCAGGGGGAGGTCTTGTCGATTAAGATAGACCCTTCCCTTATAGAGAAGAAGGATATAGCCGCTATAGAGAATTTGGTAATGTCGGCGGTTAATGAGGCCTCAAAGAAGGCCAAGAAGCTTATGACCGCGGAGATGTCCAAAGTTGCGGGCGATATGGGTATTCCCCCATTCCTAGCCAAACTTATGGGGTAACCCTTGAAGGGTTTAGAATCTGTAAACAATCTTGTTAAAGAGTTTAAAAGGCTCCCCGGCATAGGTCAGAAAACGGCCGAGAGGTTGGCCTTTTTTGTCTTGAAGTCTGATAAGTCTATGGCGCTTGCCTTGGCCGAGGCGATGATATCTGTCAAGGAATCGGTTAGGCTCTGTTCTGTTTGTAATTCTATAACAGAAGATGACCATTGCGAGATATGTCGGGACAGCGGGCGGGATAGGGATATCATCTGCGTTGTCGAGGAATCTAAGGATATCTACGCCATAGAGAGGTCGCGGGAATTTAAGGGGTTGTATCATGTCCTGATGGGGGTGTTGGCCCCGTTGGATGGAATAGGTCCCTCCAATCTTAAGATTAAGGAACTTGAGCTTAGGATTAGCGGGGGGGGGATAAAAGAGGTAATCATTGCCACCAATCCTGATACAGAGGGGGAGGCAACCTCTATATATCTTTCGAAGGTTTTAAAACCTTTGGGGGTGAAGGTAAGCCGTATCGCCAGAGGTCTTCCGGTCGGAAGCGATCTTGAGTATGCGGATGAGGTTACCATTATGAGGTCGTTACAGGGAAGAAAAGAGATTTAGACAGAGCGACATAAATTCGTATACCTTTGTTGCTCCTTGGCTCTTCGTTACGGCGTATGCTAAATACGCCTCACTCTTCGCCTTCGTCGCGCCTCGGTCTACTTTTTTCTGACGCTCTGTATAGTTGTTTTTTCTCATACTTTTAAAGGTGATTGACATGGAAACAAAGGTTGTAGAGATGAAGAATGTTAATGAGTTCGGGTTTTACGAAATCCGAATGGAGAGTATCGGCGGCCAAGGGGCCAACCTGGCCGGTAAGGTACTTGGTGAAGCGGGTGTCCTCAATATGGGGATTAACGGCCTAAACTTTTCGAGCTACGGTTCTGAAAAGAGGGGCGCCCCGGTTAAGGCCTTTGTCCGTTTTGCCCCGGCCGGCAAGGAGATATATGTAAACAGCCCGGTTGAGAGACCGCAGTTGTCGGCCATATTCCATGAGCAGTTGATTAAGACGGTACCAGTAATGGCCGGTGTTACGCCTGAAACGGTTATTATTGTAAATACCGCCAGAACACCTGATGAGATGAGGGATGTTCTTAAAATGAACTCGGGGAAGATTGTCTGTATCGATGCCCTTAAGATTGCCATGGAAGAGGGGACCAGGGTTAATACCGCCCTTCTCGGAACGATAGCCAAGTTTTCAGGTTTCATAGACCCGGAGGCGGTCAAGGCCTCCATAAGCCATAACCTTGGTAAGAAGTATGCCAAGCTGGTTCCCCCCAACCTGAAGACATTTGACAGAGGTTATAACGAAGGGGTTTTAAAAGAGTTTGCCGATGATGGTAAGTATCCGCCGGTTGATGCCTGCGGTGGGGTAGCCTGCCAGAAGATAGGCTATCTGAATCAGCCGATAGGCGGGGTTATTCCCGTTGCCGGCACGAGTATTCAGAAGGATCTAAGCCCCAGCCGTGAGGGGTGGATTCCTGTTCTCAACAAGACCAACTGTAAGGATTGCGGTGAGTGCGATATTACCTGTCCTGATATGACATTTGAATGGACGGACGGTACTAACGCCCTCGGAAAAGAGGGAAGAGTGTTAGTAAGAATAAATTATCAATATTGCAAAGGCTGCCTGCGTTGCGTGCAGATGTGTAAATTTGACGCCCTTCATGCCCACAAAGAGGCCGAAGTGGATGAAGAGATTTTGAAAAAAGGATTTACCCGTGTTTAGTTGCCTAAGTCTGCGTCAGTATCAAGACCGAGAATTTGGCGCGGCTGGCG
>JAHJSF010000056.1 GCA_018830405.1 Nitrospinota bacterium
AGTGTTGCACTTCCTCATTGAACTGGGGTCTCCATAATACGGATAGGAATAACAAATATAAAATTACTCCCAACCCCCTCGGTTGACTCAACCCATATTCTTCCCTTCATTCCTTCAACAATCGACTTCGATATGGAAAGACCCAAACCGGTCCCCCCATACCTTCTGGTGGTCGACATATCGGCCTGTGTAAACGGGTCAAATATTGCCTTGGCCTTATCCTGTGGTATTCCTATTCCGGTATCCTTAACCTCAAATCGTATATTGGCCAAGTCTTTCTTACGGTTCTCCAGAGATATATTTAGGGTAACAGAACCTTCGGCAGTAAACTTAACGGCGTTGTCCAGGAGGTTCAGCATTACCTGCATAAGCCGCCCCGGATCCCCCATAAGATGGTCAGGAACATTTTCTTCCAAATTATATGTTATTTGAAGGGGCTTATTTTTTAGCGCCCCCTTTATGGTCCTGATAGCATTTTTAAGGGTTTCCGAAAGGGAAAAGGGGGCATCCTCCAGAACAAGTTCCCCCGCCTCTATTTTAGATAGATCCAAAATGTCGTTTATAACCTTTAAAAGATGGGCCGAGCTTATATCAACCCGTTCAAGATTCCTATACATATCCTCCGACAGCTCCTCTTTGGCATTCTGCAGGACGAGTCTTGTATAGCCTATGATTGAATTCATCGGGGTACGAAGCTCGTGAGACATGGTGGCCAAAAAGGCAGTCTTGGCTCTTGAGGCCGCCTCGGCCTTCTTCTTCTCCTCTCTAAGTATCTTTTCATTCTCAAGAAGAAGAGTGTTTATTTTCTCCAGCTCCTTGCCCCTCATTTTTTCAGATTCCAGTCTGGCTTTATCCTCCATCAGGTGTTTTATGGCCCTCATATCCCTGGCAACAATAACCAGCAACTCTCTCTCATCACTATTATTTCTAATTATTGAGGCGGAACAGTTTACCGGCATATCGACCCCCGAAGCTGTTCGGAAGGTTATATCATGGTAGGCTATGGAGCGGCCGATTATCAGACTCTCCAACCGGTCAACATCTATAAGTTCTCCCTCCATGGCCATAAGTTCCCCTATATTCTTGGCGTCCAGTGATTCATGGGAATATTCAAGGATATCTGAGGCGATCGGGTTGCTTATCCTGATTGCCCCTGATGAATCGGCAACCAGGACAATATCGCCTATGTTCTGTATAATCTTATTGAGGTGATCCCTCGATACAGTCGTCTCCTTTATATTGGCAACCATCTTATTGAAGGCATTTCCCAGTTCTCCTATCTCGTCCTCTGAAGTGATAGCCACCTCCGTATCCATATTTCCTAAACCTATCTGGCGGGAGGCGTCCCTCAAGCGGATAAGCGGCCTTGACATCTTGATTGATGCGATATAACCAAATAAAATACCGATAATGACGACCCCCAAGATAGAAATAATGAGGATGGCAATGTTGTCCAAGGCCCTCTGCTCGGCCGCCTTTATTCTATCCTGTGCCAATGCCTGTATCTTGTAATCAAGGAGGTCATTTATCTCTCGATAGAGACTTTGAGACTTGGCCATCGCCTCTGTCTGGGTATCTCGAAGTTTAATTAATAGACGGGCCTCCTTTATCTCACTGTTGTAGATGGCGTCTATCTCCGACTGCAGCCTTATAATGTTTCGGCCGATATTAATCAGTTGTTGGACCATCTCATCAAACTCTTTAAGGCGCAATCCTTCCTCGGCAGTTACAATCCTTTCCTTGTAGCGTTCCCTGAATTTTTTATATCGTCTGATTGATTCGTCGAACCTGACAAGTGCCCTACGGCTCGTACTGACATTGTAGTCACGTGTGGCATCGAACAATTCCTTGATATTTATCTCCATCTCGAGGGAGGCCACAACCTTTGGGTTTTCTATATTCACTATTTCGGTAATATTGCTATTGACAAGATAGACCCCTAAAATAGCCAGAGAACCGACAAGGGCGGTAACCAAAAAATATCCTAAAACCTGTTTTGTAACTATCTTCATTGAACCCTGTCTCTATAAAATTATCTGCCCTGAATTGGAACAGCAATGGGTTGTCTGCTCTCTCCGGTACTGAGGCCGATCTCTCGATTCAATATTTCAGAGATATACCTCTCCCCCTTGGCAGATGCATCCTTTAAGGCCCCGGTCTTAGCCAATAGAGGGTCTTTGGAGTTTGAATAGCCTGTAAAGACACTCTCCCCCAAGACCTTGCGGCTGCTTACAGAGACTACCAGCAGTGACAGCCGCGACCTTCCATTTGTGCTTGGGTCTATGGAGGCGCTCCCCGAGACAACAATAGCCGCCGCAACATCTTCCCCCAAAGAGACAAGTGACCTCACATCTCCATCTATTGCATTATCAATCTTCCTCTGACTGGCCAGATTGGCAATCCCCCTTCTCCCCATTACGTTCCACGTCTCTTTGGCGAGGTCAGTTACTATTCCCTCTTCCGATACGGAGAAGAGACTCATAAAATTGTCTCGGTTGTATGTAGGGAGTATTTTTTCCTCTATCAGAACCACCACAAGGGGAGAAGCGGAAGAATCAGGCTTAAGCCCCATATCGGACAGGTCTTTATTAAGGAGCCCCTGATAGAGACTGATAGCCATAGTAACACTGTAGTACCCCTTACCAAAAGTCTCATGGGCCATCCGGTATCCTTCCACATACCGCTTACTCCCTGTGACGATCTGTTCCTCTATTTCTCTTCTTTCATTGGCGGAGGGCTCCCTTTTAAGCATTACATTGGTTGACAATCTGACCGCGTTTTTAAAGGCATCCTCCATGGCATCTCCCCTGCCCTTGTTGGTATCTCCCTCTTCAACAATAGCTACCCCCTCGACACTATATTCTCTTATAAGGAGTTTATTCTCCGTTCCCGCCAACAGTATTGACGGAGATAATATTAAAAAGATAATTGCTGTCAGCAGGTTTCTCATATTCCCCATATTTATTATTCTGTTTAGTTTCATCTGTGTCTTACCACCTCAAACCTGAAGAGTTCTATCGGCTCATAAGGGTCTATCCCCCCCTTCTGTCTGCATATGGATATTTGCTCTTCAACCGTA
>JAHJSF010000057.1 GCA_018830405.1 Nitrospinota bacterium
CATACCCTTGTAGGGGCCGGTGCGGCTGAGGGTTCCATGGATGGGGCTAATATAATGAAGCCGGCCCTTTCACGCGGAGAGATTCAATGTATCGGGGCCACCACCATAGATGAATACCGACGTCATATAGAAAAGAATGGGGCCCTAGAGAGACGTTTCCAGTCTGTTATGGTTGAACAGCCCACCCTTGAGGAGACAATAAAGATTATACGCGGACTCAGGGAGGAGTATGAGATCCATCATAAAGTCACTATAACAGATGAGGCCATTGAGGCGGCTGTTAGGCTTAGTGACCGTTATGTTCCTGATAGATTTTTGCCTGACAAGGCTATTGATGCGGTTGATGAGGCGGCCTCTATGGTTCACCTTAGGCTGTCCACCTATACGCCGGAGATGCAGGAACTTTATCGAAAGGTAGATGAGGTGATAATCGATAAGGTTAAATGGATTGAGGCCCAGAAGTTTGAGCGGGCCCTTAGCTTGAGGAATGAAGAGGAGGAGCTTAAGACGAAGCTCGATCTCCTTAAAAATGAATGGCGGAAAAATCAGGGGGAGGTTGAACCTACCGTGACCGAAGATGATATTGCCCGTGTCATATCTAAGACTACCGGCATCCCCATTAATAGAATAGAAGAAGAGGAGACGCAGAAGTTAAGGAATGTTGAGATGGATCTGGCCAAACATATTATCGGTCAATCAGAGGCGATAAAGGTGGTTGCCTCGGCTATAAGGCGTTCCCGAGCCGGTCTGAAGGATGCCAACAGACCTATGGGTTCTTTTCTTTTTGTCGGCCCTACGGGGGTAGGCAAGACGGAGCTTACAAAGGTACTGGCGGAAAGGCTCTTTGGTGATTCAGATTCGATTATCAGGTTGGATATGTCTGAGTATATGGAGAAACATAATGCCTCCACCATGATTGGCGCCCCGCCCGGTTACGTTGGGTTTGAGGAGGGGGGGAAACTTACCGAGAAGGTGAGGAGACACCCCTACTCAGTTGTCCTTTTCGATGAGATAGATAAGGCCCACCCTGATATATTTAATATCCTCCTCCAAATAATGGATGAGGGAAGATTAACCGATAGCGCAGGGAGAACGGTCAGTTTTAAAAATGTTATCCTTATTATGACCTCAAATCTGGGCACGAGATCCCTGGAGAAGGTTGCCAATATGGGTTTTCAGAGCCAGGATGCTGCCCTGTCAGACCAGAAGTATAAGGGGAATATTACGGCCGAGCTTAAAAAGCTTTTCAATCCGGAGTTTTTGAATAGAATAGATGAGGTGGTCATTTTTAATCATCTCCTTAGAGAGGATATCAGAAAGATTCTCTCCGCTATTGTTTCCGAGCTGAGCAGGCGCCTCTTTGAGAGGGGTATTGCCTTGGAGTTGGGAGAACCTGTCTTTGATTGGCTGGTCGAAGAGTCTTACAATCCCGCCTACGGGGCCAGAGAGTTGAGAAGGGTTGTTCAGAAGAATATTAGCGATCCTATCGCTGAAGCAATTCTTTTTCAGGGCGTTAAAGATGGCAAGGTTATGATTGAAATAGGCGATGGTCGCCCAACAATTTCCATCGAAAAAGGGGAGCTGGCCGGTCTTTAATCAGAGGTTGGTTTTGCAAGAAATGCACAAAAAATATTTATTGAGGTTGTTTTTTAACCTAGGGGGGGATTGAGTGAGTCGGTCTAAATGCAAAGTTGTTGCTATATGTTTCTTTGTGCTGATTATTTCCTTTGTCTCCTCGCCGGCCTATTCTTTCGACACGTCAAAAAAGGTCTCTCAAATTGTTATTGTTGGGAATGAACGGGTTCAGGAACCGACCATACGTTACTACATATCCCTGAAAGAAAAAGAACCTTATTCAGCCACTAAGGTAAGTAGTGATATCCACTCCATATTTTCTCTGGGCAGTTTTGATGACATCAGAGTTGATGTGACGGATGGGGTGGACGGCTTAGTAGTGACCTACATTGTCAAAGAAAAACCTTTTATAGTCGGGGTAAGCTTCAAGGGGGTCGAAATTAACAGGAAAAAAGATATAAGGGAAATGATAGAGCTTAAGGAGGGAAACTTTCTTAAGCCAGGCCAAGCCTTAAGGGATAAGGCCAAGATAAGGCAGTTCTACAAGGATAAGGGCTACTATTCTGCCAATGTGGATATTGTTGAGAAGGACAGAGGGCACAATCAGATAGAACTTGAATACGAGATAGCGGAGGGGAAGAAGGCGTATGTCTCAAATATCATCTTTGAAGGTAATAAGCATTTTAGCGACCGCAAGCTATCCAAAAACATAAATACCAAAGAGAAAGGGTTTTTCTCTTTTTTGACCGATTCGGGGCTATTCAGGAAAGACCTGCTTGAGACAGATGTCCAAAACATTGAAACCATCTATAAAAATGATGGTTTTATAAAAGTTAAAGTGCAGGAGCCGCGTGTTGATATTGATGAGAGTATGGGGACCATCTCTATAAGTTTCTTTATAGATGAGGGAGAACAATATCGTCTGGGGGATATTGGGATAGAAGAGGATGAGTTGTTCACGGAAAAGACGCTCAGAGATACTCTAAAAATAAAGTCAGGGGATGTATTTAATAGGGCTGAATTTTCGAAGGGAATCTTTGATATTACCAATCTATATCTTGAAAAGGGGTATGCCTATACCGATGTTATACAGCAGACAAAGGTGGATGATGAGGCTAAGACGGTTGCCGTAGACCTTAAGGTGGCCAGGGGGGAAAAGGTCTATATAGGGAACATCAATATATTCGGCAATAAGAAGACAGTGGATAAGGTTATCAGGCGTGAGATCCGTTTCAAAGAGGGGGAACTTTTTGATATCAGTAAGTTGGTGCTTAGCCGTGACCGTCTGAACCGTCTCGGATATTTTAGCAAGGTCGATATAAAACAGAAGGGGAGAGAGGAGGATGATCTGGTAGATCTTGATATAGACCTTGAGGAGACATACACCGGAACATTTAGCATCTCGGCCGGCTATAGCGATTTAGAGGGGGCTCTCTTTGCGACTTCAATTACACAGAGAAACCTGTTCGGCGAAGGACAGACCCTTAATCTCAGGGCCGAATTTTCATCGATGAAAAGGGATTATACCTTGAGTTTTTATGAGCCGTATCTGTTTGACAAAAATCTCTCGGCCGGATTTTCAATATTTAATACCCAAACGGAATACACAAGTTACGATATAGCCGAGAATGGCGGTGACATTAGTTTAGGTAAATCGGTCGGCGAATATGGTCGTATAGGCCTACAATACCAATATAAACAAAGTGATACGATAGTTAAGGATGAAGCTAATGCCAGTACTAAAGTCCTGGCCTCTAGCGGAAATTGGAAATTTCATGAGCTGACAAATAGTTATAGTTTTGACAGCAAGGATGACTTTTATAACCCCACTAAAGGGGCCACAGTAAAGATTAAAGGTACGTATGGAATGGGGGAGGGGCCGACAGGGGAGGTTGATTATTATCGCTTAGACTATAATAGCGCCCATTACTATTCTATTTTTTGGAATCTTATTACCAAGATTGGGGGTAGAATAGGCTATACGGATACTATTGATGGAGGTGATCTGCCAATCTTTAAAAATTATTATCTTGGGGGGGCCTCTTCATTGAGAGGGTTTAATTATGAGAATGTTGGCCCCAGAGATGAAAATGGGGACTCCATAGGCGGCCGGGCACTTTTGCTCCTAAATGCTGAGCTTCAGTATCCATTTAATAAGAGTATCAGGGGATTGATTTTTTATGACCGGGGCCAACTTTATGGCGAGGACGCCCTAACCCCCTCTCGAACCACAGAAGACCGTTATGACATAGCCAATATGAGAAGCAGTTGGGGGACGGGAGTGAGCATCTTATCTCCGATTGGCCCTATAAGCCTTGTGTGGGGTTTCAAGCTTGACCCTATTGAAAAGGAAGAGGCGGTAGAGTTCCATTTTAATATGGGGGGCTCATTCTGATTTGGCCGGTTTGGCCGCACGGAGGTTTTTCCGGTTATAGCCAAATGAGTATGGGTTTGTATAGAAGTAATATTTTTTAACATATTGAGGAGATTGATTGTTATGAAGAGTAAGTTATGGAGGATTGTCCCTGTTGCGATTTTCGCTTTTTGTTCGGTTATGTTTGTCTCAAACGGTTTTATAGCCTCGGCCGTTGAGACGAATATAGCCGTGCTGAATATGAGGGAAACGATGAATGAGTCAAACGCCTGGAAGGCGACCATGAAGAAGCTCGAAGACAAGTATGCTAAGGATCTAGAGAAAAGAGTTAAGGCGATGAAGGATATTGAGGAGAAGATATCTTTGAAGGGGAAGATGCTTAAAGAGGATGAAAAAAAGGCCCTTCAGGAAGATTATTTTAAGAAGAAAAATGATTTTGAACAACTCAGAGGCAATATCGTCAAAGAGGAGAGGGAGATGTCCAACAAGATTATCAATGATATTTTGGCGATATCAAGAAAGATAGGCCAAGAAGAGGGATATTCTCTGATACTCGAAAAGGGGTCCAATGTAATTTTCTCTATCGACGGTCTGGATATTACAAAAAAGGTTATCAAGAGGCACAACGAAGAATATAAAACTAAATAATAATTGAGATGAAGCTTTCACTGGGAGAGATTGCAAAATTATTAAGGGGGGGCCTGATTGGCGGCTCTCCCGATATTCAAATATCGCGGGTTTCTCTAATAGAGAAGTCCGGAGAGGGGGATATTGTCTGTCTCTTTGATAAAAAGAGTATAGATAAACTCTCCTCTTTTACCCCCTCGGCCATAGTGGCCGGGAAGGAACTGGGCGTTGATATTCCTACCATAGTTGTTGCTCATCCTCTTAGGGCCCTTTCCCAACTCCTTAATACCTATTATCCTCCCCTTAATCCTCAGGCTGGGGTCTCTCCCATGGCCTTTGTCTCTGATGCTGTCGAGTTGGGGAATGATATTTCTATCGCGCCATTTGTCTTTGTTGGAGAGGGGGCCAAGATTGGCAACAGGGTCACTCTCTATCCTGGGGCATATATCGGGAACGGAGTTACGATTGGAGATGACACCATTATATATGCCAATGTCTCTATACGGGATGGTGTATCCGTAGGAAAGAGGGTTATTTTGCACGCTGGCACCTCGATAGGGAGTGACGGCTTTGGTTTTTATCCTGACGAGAGTGGTGTTTACAATAAGATACCCCAAGTCGGCGGAGTTGTTTTGGAGGATGATGTTAATATCGGGTCCAACAGCTGTGTCGATAGGGGGACGATTGGTAATACGGTTATATCAAAGGGGACCAAGATAGATAACCTTGTCCAGGTGGGGCATAACTGTAATATAGGCGCCAATACTGTGGTGGCCGGTCAGTCCGGTATTTCGGGGAGTGTTGATATAGGTCAAGGGGGGCGAATAGGGGGGAATGTAGGGATTGCCGACCATGTGACCATAGTCCCCAATACAACTCTGGCAGCCAAGGCTGGGGTTATAGGCGATATAGATGAGGCGGGGATATATGCTGGTTTCCCTACCACTACTCAAGATAAATGGAGAAGGATTCAGGCCTCTCTCAGGCATCTTCCTGAGCTTCTCCTAAAGGTCAGGGAGCAGGAAAAGAGGATAATCGAGTTAGAAAATAAGATAGAGGAGAAGAGATGTACAAAATAGAGGAGATAAAAAAGCTGCTCCCTCACCGTTATCCCTTTCTGTTGGTTGACAGGGTAACGGAGGTGGAAATAGGAAAGAGGATATCAGGCTATAAAAATGTGACCGCCAATGAAGAGTTTTTTCAGGGGCATTTTCCTGACAATCCGATAATGCCGGGGGTTCTTATTATTGAGGCGATGGCCCAGTTGGCCGTCATCTTGGGAGTTTTGAGCAGTAGCGGGGACGGGAGCAGCGTAACGCCTCTGTTTCGTGGAATCGATAATGCCAAGTTTAAGAGAATGGTTGTCCCTGGAGACAGGTTGGATATGACACTCACCCTTGTCAAGAGCAGGCAAAATATTTGGCATTTATCTGGGGAGGCCCGTGTTGATGGAGAATTGGCTACCAAGGCAGAACTTCAGGCATTGTTACAGGTAAAATGAATATTCATCCAACAGCAATTGTAGATAAAAAGGCCCAATTGGGGGAGAATGTATTGATTGGGCCATTCTCTCAGATAGGGGCTAAGGCGGTTATCGGTGATAATTCGGAGATTGGTTCCAATGTTATTCTGGATAGGTGCAGCCTAGGCAGAGATTGTATTATTGGCCACTGTACCATCATAGGTGGTCTTCCCCAGTCGATAGGCATTGACAGGAATATCGATTCCAGGGTTCTGATAGGGAATAAGAATACGATAGGGGAGCATGTAGGCATACATAGGGGGAGTAAGGTCGGAGGGGCAACAACTATTGGCGACGAAAACTTTATTATGTCGATGGTCCATATCGGACACGATTGCCACATATGCAATAACACCATAATTACCACCTTTGCCGGATTTTCGGGGCATGGATATCTCGGCAATAGGGCGGTTGTCGGCGGCAATGCCGGGGTTCACCAGTTTGTCCGAATTGGGGAGATGGCCATGGTGGGGGCTATGTGTAAGGCAGTTAAAGATATCCCCCCATATTTTATGGTCGAGGGGGTTCCCGCCGCAGCCAGGGGCTTGAATACGGTTGGTCTCAAGAGGAGTGGAGTTACTGTTTCGGAGATATCTGCTATCAAAAAGGCCTACAAGCTGATGTGCCGTTCCGAGTTTAATCTTTCTCAGGCGGTTGAGAAGATTAAGGCGGACTTAGAAATGACCGAGCAGATAAGCAATTTGTTGAAATTTATAGAAGAGTCGGAGAGAGGGGTTACCCTGTGAAGAAAGAACTTAGAGCTGCGGTCGTCGGTGTAGGACATATGGGGCGTTATCACGCCAACGTTTATTATGAACTTCCGGGTGTAGAGCTCGTGGCAGTGGTTGACCTGAGCGAGGAGCAGGGGAAGAAGGTGGCGGAACAATATGACGCCGTCTATTACAAAAAATATGAGGATATCTACGATAAGGTTGACCTCGTTACTATTGCCGTTCCAACCTCAAAGCATTATCTGGTCGCCAAAGAATTTTTAGGGAGGGGGATCAGTGTCCTATTGGAAAAGCCGGTAACCAACGATTTGAGTGAGGCAAGGGAGCTGTTTGCGATTGCGGCCAAGAATAAAGCTGTCCTCCATATTGGGCAGATAGAGCGTTTTAACGGGGCGGTTCAGGAGTTAAAGAATGTTGTGACCGAGCCAATTATGATTGAGTGCCGCCGTCTTGGCCCCTTTAATCCCAGGATTAACGATGTTGGGGTTGTGATGGATCTGATGATACATGATATAGACATTGTCCTTAACCTGGTAGATTCAAAGGTTAGACGTATCAATGCCCTTGGGATCAGCATTTTTACCAAGAATGAGGATTTGGCTAACGTCCAACTACAATTTGAAAATGGCTGCATAGCCAATCTGATGGCCAGCCGTGTTACCCAGCATAAGAAGAGGACATTGACGGTAACCCAACAGGATAAATATGTTGTTCTTGACTACACCAACCAGAATATATTTATCCATCGCCAGGCCTCGTCCGAACATTTTCTCACCAAGGAACAGCTCCGTTATACCCAAGAATCGTTCACCGAGCAGATCTTTGTCCATAAGGATAATCCCCTTAAGCTAGAGATAAAACATTTTATAGAGTGCGCCTCTAATGGAGGCAAGCGGAGTGTGTCGGTGGAGAAGGAGCTCTACTCCCTTCAGATAGCCCTTGAGGTCATGTCGGAGTTAGAGAAAAACATAGATTAGGATTATTAAGCTGGGAGTCTACCGCCAATCTAGTGTTTAGTTGCTAAGTCTGCGTTAGTACCAAGACCGAGAATTTGGTGCGGCTGGCGCGAAGACAACCGTAGCATACAACCCCCTTATTCCCCCTTAACAAAGGGGGATAGGGGGTTGTGTAGCGAGGATTGACGACAAAGCCAGATGCGCCAAAGGCCGGTCGGCTACAGCAAGATTTAGGCAATTAAGCACTATCGAGGGGCTGAAAACAGGATGAATTCAGAGATTAAGAAGGTGGGGATTGTGGCCGGAGAAGGTGCTCTCCCTATACTTATCGCCCAAGAAGTAAAAGCCAAGGGGATTGAGGTTGTCTCCATTGCCCTCTCGGATGCCATTTCCGACTCCTTGACTCCTTATTCCGATGTCTGCCAGATTAGTGTGGGACAGATTGGGAAACTTATTAAGCTTCTCAAGGTAAAAGGGGTGACCCATGTTGTAATGGCCGGGAAGGTCAATAAGGGGGTCCTCTACAAAAAACCAAAACTCGACCTTAAGGCGATAGCCATCTTGGCCAAACTCAAGGACAGATGTGATGATACCATCCTGTTGGCCATAGTTGATGAGATAGAGAAGGCCGGAATGAGGGTTGTTAAACAGTCTCTCTTTCTCAGACATCTTATGCCCGATAAGGGGTTGATTGCCGGAAAGAAACCGAGCCGAGTTCAGGAAGGGGATATCGAGTTTGGTTTCAGATATGCCAAGGAAATAGCCCGTCTTGATATAGGGCAGACTGTTGTCGTTAAGAATAGAGCGGTGATGGCTGTTGAGGCGATAGAGGGGACCGATGAGGCTATTAAGAGAGGGGCCGCCCTATGTGGAGAGGGGGCGGTTGTGGTCAAGGTTGAAAAACCGAGTCAGGACCCCAGGTTTGACCTCCCGACCATAGGTCCCTCAACCGTTAGAAGTTTGGTCGAGGGGAAGGGTTCCCTTATTGCTATAGAGGCGGGGAAGACCCTCTTGGTTGAACCGGAGGAGGTTATATCAATTGCCCAAAAGGGGGGTATAACCATAATAGCCGTTTGATTGTCCCGAACGAAAATAGCCGATACGCCTTTATCTCGGCCGGTCTATACAGAGCGTTAGAAAAAAGTAGACCGAGGCGCGACGAAGGCGAGGAGTGAGGCGTATTAAGCATACGCCGCAACGATGAGCCGAGGAGCAACAAAGGTATACAAATTTATGTCGCTCTGTCTAACCTTTCTTTTCTTCAAATGAAAGACACTAAAAAAAACACCTTGTTAATCATCGCCGGCGAGGATTCTGGTGATATCTACGGAGGAATGCTGGCCAAGGATATCCTTGGTCTAAACCTAAACCCCGATATAAATATTGTTGGTATCGGCGGCGAGAAGATGCGGGAGGCAGGGGTAGAACTTATCTGCGATGTCAAAGATACCGCCGTAGTAGGGGCGGTGGAGATTATCGACAAGCTCTTTTTCCTCTACCGTATCTATAGAAAAGTAGTCTCCATATTTAAATCAGGTTCTGTCGCCGGGGTTGTCCTTATTGACTACCCTGAATTCAACCTCCCCTTAGCCAGACATGCCTTTAATAATAATGTCCCTGTTTTCTACTATATAAGCCCGCAGCTATGGGCCTGGCGAAAGGGACGTATAAAGAAAATAAGGAAATATATTAAGAGGATGATGGTTATCCTCCCTTTTGAAAAGGGCTTTTATGAAGGGGAGGGGGTTGAGGTAGACTTTGTGGGGCACCCTATGGTTGACATCGTCAAGCCAACCGCCGACCGAGAGAGTTTAAAAAGGGAGCTTGATATTGTCGGAGCCTCCCCTGTCATCTCTATCCTCCCCGGTAGCAGGAAGAAGGAGGTTAGGGCCTTACTCCCTGAGCTCCTAAAGGTTGTCAGAGAATTAAAGAATAGATACCCTGAGGCGAGATTTCTCCTCCCTTTGTCTCCATCAATTGATGAACTGTTTGTCAGGCAATTTTTTTCGGGCGAGGATAGCCATCATATAAAGATACTAAATGGACGTAATTACGATCTGATGTCTGTGGCCGACCTCTTAATAACCAAGTCGGGGACGTCTACCCTTGAGGCGGCCATTATCGGTGTTCCCATGGTGATTATATATAAGACATCATTTTTCTCTATGCTTTTGGCCAAGATGTTGGTTCATATCTCTTTCGCCGGTTTGCCCAATCTTCTGGCGGGGAAGGAGATTGTCCCGGAGTTGATACAGGATAATATGAGGAGTGATTTAATCATTAAAGAGGCGCTCTCTATTCTCGATGACCCAAGGCGTAGAGATGCTATGAAGCATGAGCTTGGTCAGGTGAGGGATACCCTTGGGGGAGGGGGGGCATCTTTAAGAGCGGCCAAAATAGTTGTTCATGGGCTAAGCCGTTAACAGGGGGGCCATCTCTCAAAACATTCGGGAAACATATTTTGCACCTATATTATAATTTAGGATAGAATATCGACCGTAGCATATATCTAATGCAGGAGGCCTATATGGAAGAAAAAAAAGGATTTAGCACGAACGATCGAAGAGGGACATTGGGCGATAAGTTACCTGTTGACGAGCCAGACTTCGATCTAAAGAGGGAAGAGAATCAAAAGGATAAAGGGGGGGCGATCAAGATAGATTTTTCAACCTTTATCCTATCTATGAGCAGTTCAGTCTTTTTACATTTTGGAGAGATTCCAAATCCGGAGACGGGGGTCAAGGAGAAGAATCTCCCTGTTGCTAAGCAGACTATAGATATAATTTCCATGCTTCAGGAGAAGACCAAGGGAAACCTTAGCGACGACGAAAACAAACTCCTCGAAAATATACTCTACGAACTAAGAATGAGATATATGGAGCTGGTAAAGGCTTAGTCCCTGTTAGAGACGAGTAGAATAACCGAATCAACGGCGGAATTTTTATGGGCGATTTACTGGTGAAATATTTCATAGGCCTAGATGTCGGGGGAACAAATATTCGGGGGGGGGCTGTTTCCGCCGAAGGGAAGATACTTTACAAGTCTAAGATGGCGACCAATGTAAGCCGCGGGCGCCAAGAGGTTGCCGACAACATACTTGCCCTTACCCATTCTATAGTTTCCTATATAAAAACCCCTCCTTCGGCGATAGGGATTGGGGTGGCCGGTCTTATCCGGGGGGAGGAAGGGATAATCGCCGAGTCCCCCAATTTTCCCGATTGGATTGAATATGATCTAAAAACCCCTTTGGAAAAGGCCCTTAAGCTCAAGGTTGTTGTTGAAAACGACGCCAATGCGGCCGCTATCGGGGAAGGATGGCTTGGTGCCGGGGCCGGAGAGAAAAACTTTTGTCTCCTGACACTCGGCACAGGGATAGGAGGGGGAGTATTTTTAGGGGGAAAGATCTGGAGAGGGGTTGACGGGATGGCCGGAGAATTGGGGCATATAAATATACACCCTGAGGGGCGGAGGTGCGGCTGCGGAAATCGGGGCTGTCTTGAGCAGTACGCCTCGGCTCAGGGGATTATTAAAAGTTATCAAGGGCGCCGGCCCGTAAAAGGAGAATTTAGTGCCAAGGAGATATTCAATTTGGCTGCCAAGGGGAATGGAGAAGCGATAGATATATTGAGAGGGGTTGGCTCCTCTCTCGGCATTGCCATTACCGACCTTGTAAATATATTAAATGTCAGACTTTTTATAATCGGTGGCGGCGTAGCCGGTGCCTGGGACTATTTTATAGAACCGCTTAAGGGGGAGATTGCCGAACGGGCCTACAAGGTAACCGGTGATAATGTCCGAATAAATAAGGCTATTTTGGGGGATGATGCCGGTATGATGGGGGCCGCCCGATTGGCCATGGGTAATTAGCTTCTCTTAATGAAACCTAGCTAAAGTTTAGCCAATACCCCCTTATTTACCTCGGCCACCTTGCCTGGTCCGAGGAGAAGTTCTAATATCTTGAAGGCGAATTCCATGGCCGTTCCCGGGCCTCTGCTTGTCACCATATTGCCGTCGACTACAACCCGTTCTTCCGAATAGACTGCTTCTTTAAACTCCTTACTGAAGGAGGGGTGGCTGGTGAGTCTCTTCCCCTTGGTTAGCCCCAAGACAGATAATATGGTTGGGGCAGCACAGATGGCCGCGATAAGTTTCCCCTCAGAATGGTGTCTTTTAACTAGATCAGCCACGCGCTGATCTCTCTTTAGGTTCTCTGTTCCTTCTGCACCTCCCGGCAATATAATCGCTTCGTAATTCCTGTTTAGGCTGATATCTATGGCTTCATCCGTCAAGACCATTATTCCGCACCGCCCCTTGATGGGGCCATCAATAGTGCCAGCCAAGGTTACCTCTATTCCTCCCCTGCGTAATATATCTACGGCGGTTAGGGCCTCGATATCTTCAAAACCGGGGGCCAAAATCACAAGAGCTTTCTTCATCTTTTATACGAAGTCGCATTCAAACGCTAACTGTGTTGGCTTCGTCGTCAGCTCCTCGACATACCAACCAGTATGTCTGTGTCGCTTCCTCCTTGCCGCCTTGTTATTATTTTGAATACAATTCCGTATATTCCTCCATGTCTTTAATATCGGGAAACCATTCTGAAAAGTTAAACTCCTCCAAAGAGTTCAATACAATATCTGCCTTGGTGAACTGGCCGATGTCTATCCCCAGGCTGCTGTCGGGAATGGCTACTGTCTTCATGCCGGCTGCGATGGCTGCCTCTACCCCTATCGGCGAATCTTCAAAAACGAGGCAGTTAGCCGGCTCGGCCCCTAGCCTGGCTGCCGCCAATAAAAATATGTCGGGGGCCGGTTTCCCTCGATGTAGTTCTTTGTCGTCTCCCGTTATGATTGCATCGAACAGGTCAAACCACTCCTTATGATGCCCTGTTTTCAGGGCGTAGTTTTCTCTACTAGTACTGGTGGCGACCGCCTGTCTTATTCCCAGAGATTTCCCCTGGCCGGTAATCTCTTTGGCCCCAGGTCTAGGTTTCGAGGTTGGGAATAGTTTGAGAAGTATTTCTCCCCTCATTTCAAGATATTCTTTCGGGGTGATTGGGAGGGCCAATGCCTCGACCAATATCTTGGCCGACACCTCTGCCCTTCGTCCCATCATCTTTACCTTGAGGGAGGGGGCAAACTCCTTGCCGAATCTGGCCGTTACTTCTTGGGCGGCTATGGTATAGAATGGCTCTGTATCGAGGAGGAGACCATCCATGTCGTATATGATATGCGTAATTTTTTTGGGCAACTTTTATTCTCCAAATATATTTGTTCAATCTTTATGTTAGCATAAAAGGCCGGTTGGGGCCCCCGATTTATGGCCAGAGACATCTTTTCTTACTTTTCTTGCCTATGGGGGGACTTATTTGATAGATTGTAAAAATCATGATTGATCTAATTATCAAATACGACCGCCTTCTTTTTTTGGCTATCAATAACGGGCTTGCCAATAGGGCCAACGATATCCTCTTGGGAGGATTTACCCTAGCCGGTTATGCCTACTTTCTGATCCCTGTCGCCTTTCTATATCTCTTCATAATAGATAGGGAGAGATTTAGAACTAATACAATCTATTTTATCTTAACCCTCATCGTTGGTGCCCTGCTTGTCCAGTCAATAAAGATAGGAGTCGGCAGGCCGCGTCCCCTTAAAGATATGGAGCCGTTGCTTCTGGCCGGAAAGATCCATATCCACAACCTCTTTTATCCTCTAAAAGAGAACTCTTTCCCCTCAGGGCATACCCAATTGGCCTTTACTGTAGCTACCTTTTTGGCTATGGTTAATAGGCGGGATGCCTTTTATCTCTTTCTCATGGCCTTCCTGATTGGGCTATCAAGGATATATGTGGGGGCTCATTATCCCCTTGATGTCCTTAGCGGGGCGATAGTCGGATCGCTGGCATCTTTTGTCGTCGTCAAATTATCCAAAATAGAAAACAAAATATCTAAAGGGAGTAAGTTATGAATGGTAAATGGGATGACCTTATACATGATATTGCCGTATTGGGCCATGTAAGCGGCAAGCTGCACCAAGGGGAGGAGAGTGAGGTCCTTGAAAAACTTCTCAACACAGGGAGCCGCCTATGGATGGATACCGGCGATAGAGATCTGGCCCTGTCTCTCTGGAAGAAGGAGATATCGGCCCTGACCACTAATAATACCTTGGCCAATCAGGTTGTTCAGAGCGGTGTTATGGATGCCGATATTGAGTCGGCCCTTAAAAGGATAAGAAAAGAGGCCCCTGACATCTCCGAGGAGGAGTTGATTACGGAGATCGGTTTTATAATTAACTGTAAGATTGCCCTGAGGCTGGTTACAACCTTTGGGAAGAAGGTGAGTGTCGAGCTCCACCCCTCCATGTCTCGAGATATAGAGAAGAGTCTTCACTATGCTCGAAGATACTACAAGGTAAATCCCGAACATTTTATTATAAAGGTTCCTCTAACTCCTGAAGGATATTTGGTAGTTAGGCGGCTCTCCAAGGAGGGGATTCCGACCAACTTTACCCTCGGTTTTTCGGCTCGGCAAAATTATTTGGCAGCCAGATTGGCCAACCCTACCTATGTGAATGTTTTCCTGGGAAGACTTAATGCGGTTGTCTCTGACAATGGTCTTGGTTCGGGGGACTATGTCGGGGAAAGGGTGACCATAGCAACCCAGAGGGTATTAAATGGACTTAAAAAAAGAAATCCGAAGGTAGGGACATCCCTTATAGCGGCCAGTGTCCGCAATGGGCAGCAGGTTCTGGATTTGGCAGGGGTTGATGTGTTGACTATTCCGCCAAAGTCCTTTGGAGAACTCTATAATTCCGAAACATCTTCGGGAAAAATTTCGTCCAAGTTGGAGGAGGTCTGTCCGGCAGGGATAGATTCCCCCGATAGATTTGCCCCCCTTTGGGAGGTAGATGAAAGATTTGTAAGTTTTGTTGATACCCTTTTAGGTGAAAATCCTGATAGTATGAATGGGGAAGGCTTGTTGAAGGTATGCCGAGAGAGCAATATAAACCTGTTTTATCCTTTCAGCTCGGAGGAGATACAGTCTATAAAGGATAGGGGGAAAATTCCTAGGTTGAGTGATTGGAACGAGGATGTGGCCATTGATGACCTTATGACAGCGTCGGCCCTACTCTCCTTTACAACCGATCAGGCAGCCTTAGATAAGAGAATAAAGGGGTTTATATAGAAGATTGGTGGGCGGTACTGGGATCGAACCAGTGGCTTCCACCGTGTGAAGGTGGCACTCTCCCGCTGAGTTAACCGCCCTTATTTATCTATAAAAAGGGGCATTCTGAGAATGGTGGAGCAGATCGGGATCGAACCGACGACCTCGTCGTTGCGAACGACGCGCTCTCCCAACTGAGCTACTGCCCCGACGAGTGCTTAATTGCCTAAATCTTGCTGTAGTCGACCGGCCTTTGACGCGCCTGGCTTTGTTGTCAATCCTCGCCATAGGCTTTAAGCTATGGCTGCGGTTGCCTTCGCGCCAGCCACGCCAAATTCTCGCTCTTGGTACGGCGCAGACTTAGGCAACTAAACACTGGTAGTTTATAATAGAGATATATATTTAGATTGTCAACTTATTGCCTTTTGGGGTCTTAGGTAGGCAATTTTCAGCTAAAGGTGTGTTGGATATAGGCCGATTGTCGTAAAGATTGAAATTTATAAGGGTATTTATAGATGCGTAGACATGTAAATAAGTTCTTTGTTATATTTGGCGATACTCTCCTTTTTGCTTTTGCCTACTACCTGGCCTACCGGCTCAGGTTTGAGAATTTTTCTCCCCACGAAAGCCGTATATTTTACCAGACTGTTTGGTGGGTTGTCCTCGTTAAGGTTCTCTCGGCCTACTATTTTGAGCTGTATCGGGGTATGTGGCGCTATACCAGCCTGGCCGACCTGGTCAATATTGCCAAGATGTCTTTTTTCAGCACCGTCACAATTATATCCATCATCCTATTTGCCCATCGCTTTGAGGGATTTTCTAGATCGGTCTATGTCATCGATGCAGCTCTCTCCTTTCTCCTTATCTGCGGCGCTAGGGTGGCCATAAGGGTAGTCCTTAAAGAAGATGGGCTTGTCTCAAGGCTTATTTCTTCTCCCCTTCAAAAGGCCTCAACCAAGGGGAAGAGACTTCTGATATACGGGGCGGGGAATAAGGGGGAGTCTATCCTCCGAACTATGCTGAATGATAAGAATGACGGCTATGAGGTGGTCTGTTTTATAGATGACGATTATAATAAAAAGGGGCGCTCCATACACGGCATCCCCATTGTTGGCGGGTGGCCGGAGATCGCCGGGATAGTGGCCAAGAACCAGATTGACGAACTCCTTATTGCCTGTGACCTGTCGGGGAAAGAGGTTGAAAAGGTGAACAATTACTGTATGGCCGAAGAAATCAGGTGCCGTATCGTTCCGAGCTATCACGACCTTGTGACCAACGCCGTCCATATAGAAGCTATCAGGGATGTAGAGGTGGCTGACCTTCTTTATCGTGATCCGGTCAGTATTGATTTCGGCTCGGTAGAAAAATCGTTGAATGGGAAGTCTATTATGGTGACAGGGGCTGCCGGCTCTATCGGGTCACAGCTTGTCCGACAGATAATTGATTTTGCTCCGAGCAGGCTGATCCTGATTGACAAGTGCGAAAACTTTATGTTTGATCTAAAATCTAAGCTGGCCAAATATGAGGAGACTATAGATATTCACTACTGCTGCACTGACGTGACCCACCTGATAAAAATGGATAATCTTTTTGAGAAATTTACCCCTCAAGCGGTCTTTCACGTGGCGGCCAATAAGCATGTCCCCCTTATGGAATTAAACAAGGATGAGGTTCTCTACAATAATATCTTTGGGACAAGCGTGGTGGCCGACCTGGCTGAAAAGTGGAGGGCCGACACATTTGTTTTTGTGTCGACCGATAAGGTTGTCAATCCGGTCAATGCCATGGGGCTCTCCAAAAGGATATGCGAGATGTATGTCCAGGCCATTGCCGCCAGTAGCCGAACCAAGTTTATCTCTGTCCGCTTCGGAAACGTCTTGGGGAGTAACGGGAGTGTTATTCCGATATTTAAGCAACAGATAAAGGAGGGGGGACCGGTCACCATTACCGATAAGAATGTGACCAGATATTTTATGACCATACCGGAGGCGGTTCTTCTGATCCTCCAAGCCGCTACAATGGGAGATGGGGGGGAGATATTCCTCCTTGATATGGGGGAACCGGTCAAGATAGTCGACCTGGCCCAAAGGATGATTAATCTTATGAAACCTCACAATGAGAAGAGTATAGAGATAGAGTTTACCGGTCTAAGGGCCGGCGAGAAACTGCATGAGGAACTGGTAGGGTTAGGCGAGGATAAGACCCACACATACCATAAGAAAATAAGTAAGCTTAGTCAGAAACGGGCAATAGAGAAGTCTCTGATAGGAGAGGCGGATGACCTGTGTAAGAGAATATACGCTGGTGAAGATATAGAGGAGCTCTACCGAGAGGCGGTAGAGTTGGTCAAGAGGTATCAGAATGGGGGCAACCCATCTCCTGATGTTTCTCCTTAGGAGGAGAGCCCTGCCTTAGCCTTCAACAACCGGATATGTTCATCATCCGGCTTCCGGCTTCCGTATAATCCCACTGTGCATCGCCTTAGGTTGGTATATTATGCCGTTCAAATCTGTCATAATTTAAACATTTGATTGTTTTGACAGAGGAAAGATATTTGGAGAAATCTATGAAAATCTTAATTGTAGGTAACGGAGGACGCGAGCATGCCCTTGTTTGGAAGGCATCCCTTAGTCCGCTGGTTGATAAGATTTACTGTACCCCTGGTAATCCCGGTACCGCCGAGTTGGCCGAAAATATAGATATAGCCGTCGAAGATATTGAGGCCCTGGCCGACTTTTCCCTGAAGAATAGGATTGACCTGACTATTGTCGGTCCCGAAGTCCCCCTTACCCTAGGGATTGTTGACAGGTTTGAAGAGAGAGGCTTGGCTATCTTTGGGCCTTCCAAATTGGGGGCAGAACTTGAGGGGAGTAAGGTCTTTTCTAAAAACTTTATGAAAAAATATGGCATTCCAACTGCCGCCTCGGAGATCTTTGTCTCGGCCGACAAGGCCAAGGAATATATAAAATCAGTCAATCTTCCCTTGGTTATTAAAGCAGACGGCTTAGCTGCCGGTAAGGGGGTTGTTATATGCCACAAGATTGAGGAGGCCTTCGAGGCTGTAGATACGATCCTCCTTGATAGGCAGTTTGGTTCCGCTGGGGATAAAATATTGGTTGAGCAGTTTTTGGATGGGGTTGAGGTCTCCTTCATGGTTTTATCGGATGGCCAAGACTTTATTCCCTTGGTAACCGCCAAAGACCATAAACCTGTCTATGACGGAAATAAGGGACCCAATACCGGCGGCCTGGGGGCCTATGCCCCATCTCCAACCGTTACCCCGGAGCTTATGAAGAAGATAATAGAGAGGGTTATAAGGCCTACCATAGACGGCCTAGCCTCTGAAGGGAGACTTTATAGGGGGGTTATCTATGCCGGACTGATGATATGTGACGGTGAGCCTGTGGTCCTCGAGTATAACTGCCGCTTTGGAGACCCTGAGACACAGCCTATCATGTTCAAAATGAAAGGGGACATTATCCCACCAATGGTCAAGATTGCCGCCCACCAGAGCATTAAGGGGCTTGATATTGAATGGCACGAGGGTTATACCGTTTGTATTGTTATGGCCTCAGGTGGATATCCTGGAGCATACGAGAAGGGGAAGGTAATCAGCGGGCTTGATGATGTTGGGGGGGGAGTTGTCTTTCAGGCCGGGACCAAATTATCAGGTAAGAATATTGTAACCAATGGGGGGCGTGTCTTGGGGGTTACATCCCGAGGGGCCACCCTTGCGGAGGCCTCAGATAACGCCTATAAAATTGTTAGTAAAATAAGCTGGGACGGTCTCCACTACAGGAGAGATATAGGGAGATAACTGGTGGCCCCTCAGGCCATCTCCCTAACTAGACAGAGCGACATAAATTTGGTTCATCGTGTTTAGGCTTCATTTATCCCCGGCTCGTCGATATACAACCCCCTATCCCCCTTTGTTAAGGGGGAATGAGGGGGTTGCATAAAAATACGCCTCACTCCTCGCCTTCGTCGCGCCTCGGTCTACTTTTTTCTGCCGCTCTGTATAAACAGCCTTACCGAGACATCTTTCTCTGAACATAATATTGCTGGGCGATGGTGAGTATATTGTTAACCATCCAGTACAATATCAAACCGGCCGGGAATTTGAGGAATAGGAAGGTCATGACGACCGGCATAAGGAGCATTATCTTGGCCTGCGAAGAATCACCACCGGTTGGAGAAGGGGTCATCTTCTGCTGAAAGAACATGGTAATACCCATAAGTACCGGGGTTATGTAGTATGGATCCTTCATCGAAAGGTCTGTAATCCAGAAGAAGAATGGAGCATGTCTTAGTTCAATAGCACTTAGAAGTACCTTATACAATCCGAAGAAGACGGGAATCTGTATTACGGTAGGAAGGCACCCTCCCATAGGATTGACCTTATGTTCCTTATAAAGCTTCATAGTCTCTGCATTAAGGGCAGTTTTATCGTTCTTGTATCTCTCCTGAAGCATCTTAATGTGGGGTTGTAGCTTCTGCATTCTATGCATAGAAGCGAATCCCTTATCCGATAGACGGTAAAAGACAAGCTTTATAAGAATGGTCAAGATGATAATGGCTACCCCATAGTTGTGGACATAAGAATTTATATTAACAAGAACCCAAAAGAGAGGTTTAGCAATAAAATCAAACCAGCCGTAATTTATAATCTTATGGAGGGATAAATCGTGGTACCTTTTTAGGGTTGCCTCGTGTCGCGGCCCCACATATACCCTTATGTTGGCTGTTTCCCCCCGGCCTGTTTTCAGGCGGAGGGCAATCTCTTGGCTCTCCTTGGTAATAGTTTTGGCGACGCCGATGGCTCCTTCATTAACAGGAATAAGCGCGGCCATAAAATATTTATCCTGCATGGCAATCCATTCAAGCTTTTCCTCATATAGCTTCGCCTCCCCCTCGTTTTTAGGGGTCTTGGTGATAAGCTTACCGTCGGCCATCATGGTTGGACCGGTATATATGTATTTTGTTTTTGGGCCACTTGTCAAAGATGTGTTCCAAATAATATCCCCGGTTACTTCCCCAAAGGTGTTTTGAGTATCAAGAATGGAGACGGATGAGTCAAACATATAGTCTCCGTAACTGAAGCTATAGGTTTTATTGACCACCACTCCGGACTTATCTTTATAGGAGAAGGAGGCGGTAACCTTGCTGTCATTAGGGGATAGGACTATATTTTCTTTGGTTAAATCGCCGAGGGCATAGTTGGAATTATTTATCCTTTTATTGAGGGCCTCGCTGGCATAGTTTATAAGGAGAGGATAATCTTCTTCACTGGTGGCATGTATCAGCTCTAACTTGGAGCCATCCTTGTTCTTGTAATCGTTAAGGAGAATGGATGCTATTCGGCCGCCCCTATTGGTTAATTTAATCTCTGCCTTGCCGGTATCTATGGTGATAATCTTTTCCGCTATGTTTTGATCGAGGGTAAGTTTGTCCGCGGCTGTTCCCTCTTTTCCAGAGATATCCTCGCTGTTGATATCTTTTTCCGAGGCTGTCGGTGTATTCTCAGTTGCCGTTTGAGTTACTTCCTGAGGGGGCATATTCTTCTCAGCAAAGTATTGAAATCCCATAAAGACAAGGATTGATAGTACTACGGCCAAAAATGCTCTTTTTTCCATTTTTTATATCGAGTTTAAAGATTATTATTACGGTTTATTACCTGATAGGGGTATATTTGCTCTACCTCTACCCCTATTTGAGGGGATCGTATCCCCCCTCACAAAAGGGATGACACCTTATCAATCTTTTTATCCCTAAATATACCCCCTTTGTGGCACCATATTTTTTTACCGCCTCCTCCATGTAGCTTGAGCAGGTCGGGGTGAATCTACAGGAAGGGGGCAAAATAGGTGAAATGAGAGTCTTATAAATTCTTATTAAAGCTATAATTATACGTTTCATCCCTTATTTGCCAGGTTGGAGGTGATGAAAGGAATCAAGGGCCTCAAAAAAAGAATCTTTCAGCTCTTGATAACTTCTGTCCCTAAAAGAAGGGGAGAGTATAAGAAGAATATCCCCAACCGGAATTGCCTCTTTGTTTTTTCTAAAGATGTCCCGAAAGAATCTCTTCCCCCTGTTCCTGAAGACGGCATTGCCAACCTTACGCGAGGCGATTATTCCCAGTCTTCTATGGCCGCCTCCTCTGGGGATAAAATAGATGGAAAAAGGCTCTCTTCTTATCTTTTTCCCCTCTCTGAAGATTTGCTGAAAATCATCTTTTTTGACTATTCTCTCATCCCTGCAAAATCCTTCTCTGCTCATAATTGCTCTAAGAAATTATCCGAGTTTGCGAGGATATTAAAGGGGTGGCGGCGGTATCCCCGTGTCTCCTATAGGCGAGAATCGGAAACGGTCAGGGTCTTTCTTCCCTTGGCTCTTCTTCTGGACAGTATAGCCCTTCCGGAACTGGTAGACATTCTGTGGCGAAAGCCATGCTTCCTCGCCCTTTTTTTATTCTTCGGTTGGTAAGTCCTTTTCATCTGATCCTTCCTAAAACTTAAATATATTGAAAGTAAACTATCTGATTTGCTAAAATCATAAGCATGAATAGTACCTTAACAATCGCCACTAAGTCAAGTAAAAATAAGGGATAGAGGTGTGCTGGTCCCTCCCCCCTTATTCATAATAATATCTATAATCCCCCAAGTTGTAACATGATAGACTGCTAAAACTAAATAAATTGTGCCTATTTTGTTTGGCTGGTTTGATAAATCTGATTTTTGCTAATATTGTTATGGATAGCTATCGCTCATCTTGATATAGTCCCCTTATATTTATATTAAGAGTTATTATCCATATTGATTCGAAAAGAGAGCTGAGCATGCCTGCAAGAAATCCTTTACATATAAGCCCGGAGGAAGAGCGGAAGAAAAGGGAAAGTGGTTGTATAAACGATGACCACTTTTTTGGTTTTCCCGCTAATCCCGTGTTGGAGGCTGAAAAAGTACTGCAATCATCGGGCACCAAATCTGTGGCCTACTTTTCAATGGAGTTTGGCCTTGCCCCGAGCATATACAATGCGTTCGAATGTCATAACGGCGTAGACGAGAGAAATTTTGTAAAGCCGCAGGAAGTTTTTTCCAATATGAGGGCGATGGACTATTATCACCTTCTAAAGTTTGGCAATCTTATTGATTTACCTATCTACAGCGGCGGCCTTGGTGTTTTAGCCGGGGATATGCTCAAATCGGCGGCCGATTTGGGGGTATCAATGGTTGGGGTGGGAGTCCTCTGGAACAAAGGGTACTTCAAGCAGCGTTTATGGTACAAGTATGGACAGGTACCGGAGGAAACAAGGTGGGATCCATACAGCTACCCGGGACTAGTCTTAACGGATCGTTCGGTCAAGGTTCGTTGCTGCAACGAGGATATTACCCTTCGCATCTGGCTCTATCCGGTCTATAGCCATGATCAAAAACATGTGGTCCCCCTCATTCTTCTCGATTCAGACTGCCCGGAAAACGGAGAGAGAGAGAGGCAGATAACCGATCAGCTCTACCGTAGCGACAGCCTCTGGTGGAAGATTGTTCAGAGGGTTGTCCTGGGGATGGGGGGGATTAAGGCCCTTGACGCCCTTGGTTATTCGATAGACAAGTATCATATGAACGAGGGGCACGCCGCCTTTTCCTTCATCGAGAGGTTGTCGGGCGTAAAGGAGAAAGACATTGCCAAGCTGAAGGAGTCATTCTGTTATACCTGCCATACTCCGGTTAAGGCCGGACATGATATTTTGGGGTTAAATGAGCTGTTGTATGTTTTTGACGAGAAAATTCTGAAGGAGATCAGGGATTATGGTGCAGAGCCGGGTAATAAGGAGGTGGTTAACCTGACACGCCTGGCCATCAATAGTTCCGGCAGTGTGAATGCAGTTGCTAAGAAGCATGGAGCGATTACCCGACTGCAATTCCCCGAATATGCGGACAAGATACAATCTGTGACCAATGGGGTCCATACCTTTACCTGGATAACAGAACCTATTGCCCAACTACTCGATAAATATTCGGAGACTATAGGCGACTGGAGAAGAGACCCAAAACTTCTCACAAATGTTCGCAAAATGATAAATGACCTCCCATTTAGGCACGCCCTATTTGAGGCGCATCAGGATAACAAGAGACACCTTATCAGTTTCTTCAAGCACTGGTTTCTGAAGGAGAACGTTTTTACCCTTTCTTGGGCCAGAAGAATAGCCCCTTATAAGAGGCCCGGCCTCATACTCTCAGATCCGGAACGTCTTGTCGATATTGCCAGGAGGATAGGGCCTATCCAGATACTTATGGCCGGGAAGGCACACCCTAATGACATACCTGCCTTCCGCTTTATTAACGATATAATGGACAAGATAGATAAGCTTGAGCCTGAGAATAAACTCTTAAAGATAATACTCCTTGAAAACTACGATACGCGTCTCGGTAAGCTGTTGACCGGCAGTGTAGACCTTTGGCTTAATACCCCCCTCCCCCCATTTGAGGCCTCAGGCACAAGCGGCATGAAGGCTATTATGAACGGTGTGGTTCAGTTGAGTTCCCTGGACGGCTGGGTTGTCGAGGCGGATAAGAGGATAGGGCGTATATTTGGCCATATCCTGCCTGAGGGGGAGATAGGAGATGATGAAGATTTGAAGATAGAGGGGGATTCTATAGAACTGTACGATAATCTGGAGGAGCTAGTCGGTCTATACTACGCCAGAGAAGAGAAGGAGTCAGTTATGCGCTCTGAGTGGGTTGATATGATGATTCACTGTGTGGCTGAGGCAGGCTTCTTTAATGCGCATCGTATGGCCGAGGAGTATAGAGAAAAGATATGGAAGTTCTGATTCTTCCCTGGTGTTTAGTTGCATAAGTCTGCGTCAGTAACAAGACCGAGAATTTGGCGAGGCTGGCGCGAAGACAACCAACGCACAACCCCCTTATTCCCCCTTAACAAAGGGGGATAGGGGGTTGTATATTGAGGATTGACAACAAAGCTAGACGCGCCAAAGGCCGGTCGACTATAGCAAGGTTTAGGCAATTAAGCACTAGTCTATCAGCCCTCCTTTGTAGTGGTAGCAGGTGTATATCTTGAAGGTTTTCAGGGTCTTTCCCTTTTTAAAGATTGCCACTGTTTTTACCTCTTCAATATTATTAAAGTAACCCTTTATCTTTTCTATACTGTCTCCATCGTAGCCCACATATATGGCATTCTTCCCTTTTAGGTCTGACAGGTTGGCATATTCGTACCTCTCGGTCCCCTTGATCAGATATGTTGTTGGTCTCCCCTCCATGTAGAAAGATAACTCCCCACTAAGCTGATAGTGGTTGCTGAAGACAAAGGGTTCTCCCCCCACCGGGGTCATATTCTTTGAGACTATCGACACCTCTTTCCCAATAACGGGCCATCCGAAGTGGACCTCTTCAATCTTTGGGAATATTATTATCGGGCTTATAGTAAAGAGGTAGAGGAGAGAGGTTAGGAGAAAGGCTGTTGATAGGGATACCCATGCACCCCATCTGGCCCATTTCTTTCTTTTTAGGGAATCATAGACTCCCGCCAAGGCCACAATGCCCCCCGCGTAGGAGAAGGCAGGCCAGTTGGCCTCTGGGCTAGAGCGGAGACTGGCTACTGCGAAGAAGAGGAATATTGGGATAAACATAGAGAATAGAAAAAGATATCTGTCATCCTTATACTTAAGGCCTTTATATAGGGCAACGATTGAGGCCCCAATTATGGACAGGAAAAGGAATGGAGATATCAGCAGAACTTGAGTCCCCATATATTCTGTAAGCCCTGTCAATCCGGGGGGGGTGTTTTCAGTTAATCCGTGCGAAAACTGAAAGGCGAATGATACCCATTCCCTTTGCCAGTTCCATATTATGACAGGGGCGAAGAGTATAAGGGCGATAAGAATAGATATGTATGGCTCAGGTTTCAGGAACCATTTCCTCTTTGTGGGGGATAATATTAGATATATGGCCAAGGAGGGGAAAATGAGGACGGCCGTATATTTACTGAGTAACCCCAGCCCTGTAGCTATCCCTCCGTATACCCACCATTTCCGTTCCTCCTCCTCTGCGGCCCTGTAATATAGGTATAGGGAGAGTATCCAGAAGAAGGCCTGCGGTGAGTCTGGGGTGATAATTAGTCGTCCGGCACCATATATGGGGATTACCGCAGTTATTAGGGCCGCAAAAAATCCGCATCGTTCGCTTTTAAATATAGTGGTGCCGAGCTTGTAGGAAATATAGCAGACCCCCATCCCGAAGATAACCGCCGCAAGCCTGACCGAAAATTCATTTGTTCCGAATAATGTGGTGGATAGGCGTATAAGGTAGGCCACCATCGGGGGGTGGTCGTAATAGCTGAGTCTCAGCTGTCTCGACCAGGTCCAATAATAGGCCTCATCCATGGCGAGGGGAAAGAGGGATGATATGGCCAGGTGTAGAATAACACCGAGTACGAAGAGTGCCGCAAAGGCTTTCTTGTAGCTGTCTTGGTTATCTGAATGGTATTTCATGACCTTTCCACTTATAGGGGGCAGTTACAAGGGGAGTATGTCCCATCTTTAACTCTTGGTGTGGGAAGGTTCAGCTATATAAATATTCCTTGGCTTAACGCAGCCCTTTTTAAATCAGGAAACTATTTATTAAGGAGTTCTTTGAGTTCTTTTCCCATCCTGAAGAAGGGAACAACCTTGGCCGGGACAATAACCTGTTCTCCGCTCTTCGGGTTTCTCCCCTCGCGGGCTGCTCTATGTCTTATTCTGAAACTTCCGAAACCGCGTAGTTCCACCTTGTCACCGCTGGCTAAGGCATCAACAATCTCCCCAAAGAAGATGTTAATAATCTCTGTTGTCTCTTTGACCGTAAGATTTAATTTTCTTGAGAGTTTCTCAGCAAGTTCTACCTTTGTCATTTTTTGCTCCAAGATATTATCTGTTATTTCTTAATAAACAATGAACGCAGTAGCGTTCTTTAATAAAATCATCTTCCCCAGACGTAGTAGGCACCCCTCGGTATTATCTCCCCTTTTGAGTAGGAGAATATTATGTCTGATAAGGCCTCGCCCGTCAATATTCTATTAAGAATGGTTCTCACCTTTTTATCCTCTACTATGGTCGGTTCCCCCTCTATTCCAACCATGGCCGATAGTATAGATATGGCCTTTTCACGGTTGCCTATCTCGTCTATCAAGCCTATTTCTTTGGCCTGCCTGCCGGAGAAGATACGTCCGTCGGCGATTTTCCGTACATCCTCAACCTTCATTTTTCTACCCAAGGCGACTGCCTCTATAAACTGGTTGTGGATATCATCCGATACCCCCTGTAGTATACCCAATTCTTCCTCGGTCAAATCCCTGTTAGGCAAGCCCATATCTTTATACTTGCCGCTTTTGACAATCGTTGTCTTAAGCCCAATCTTTTTTAGAAGTTCTTCTGCACTGGAAAGGGTCATAATTACCCCTATGCTGCCGGTAATTGTTCCCGGCGGGGCAACAATCTTATCCGCGGCAACTGCGATATAATAACCTCCCGAGGTTGCGATTCCTCCCATAGAGGCGACTATCTTTTTCTTCTTCTTGGCCGCAATGACTGCTTCGTGGATTTCCTGAGACGCTCCAACGCCTCCACCGGGCGTGTCTATTCTAAGAAGGATTCCTCTAATCGAAGTGTCTTCTCTATACTGATTGAGGAGTTTGATGGTGCTGTCAGATGCGGCAATCATCCCCTCAATGGTGACTATGGCAATCTTGCCGTTGCCGGAATTACCTATTATGGGGGCATTCCGGTAGGCCAAAGACCTGACGAAAAGGTAAAGGATAAGAATGAAGAAGAAAAAAACAAGCCCCCCCTTTTTAAAAGGGGTTATTTTCTTCTTCAATTCATTCATATTTACGTTGTCAGTATGAGTAAATTATCTTACTCGGCTGACTCTTCCTTAGTTGTTTCTTCCGACTCATCAGAAAGGTCGTCGTAGTCACCGTCATCATCCTCAACCTCAGAATCATCCTCAGCCACTTTACCCGGGCCTCTGCTCACAATAGACTCTATAGACAGGGCCATCTTTCTGTTGGGGATATCGATCTTCAATACCTTGGCCTTTACAACGTCTCCCACATTTACAATTGACTTGGGGTCTTCCGCTTCCTGAGACATCTGAGAGGCATGTACTAAAGCCTCAACACCCTTGGGAAGCTTAACAAAGGCGCCAAACTTGGTTACCTTTATGATCTCCCCCTCAACCTCCATGCCGACCTGATACTCATCGGCCATCTTATCCCATGGATCATCCATGAGCTGTTTCATGCCGAGGGATATCTTCTCATTTTCCTTATCTATATTTAGGACAATGGTCTTTATCCAGTCTCTTTTCTTAACAACCTCTGAGGGATGTTTGACCTTTTGGGTCCATGACATATCAGACCTGTGTACCAAACCATCTATTCCATCCTCAAGCTCAACGAAGGCGCCAAAGTCGGTCAGGTTTCTAACCCTTCCCTCAACGACAGTCCCGATTGGATATCTATCCTCTATGCTGTCCCAAGGATTAGACTCCATCTGTTTGATGCTCAAGGATATCTTCTTCTTCTCCTTGTCGAAACTTAATACCTGGGCATCAACCATATCTCCTATGGCCACAAGCCTTGAAGGATGCTTAAGGTATTTATTCCAAGACATCTCGGATATATGGATTAGTCCTTCAACCCCTTCCTCGAGCTCGACGAATATTCCGTAATTGGTTATGCTGACAACCTTTCCTCTGAGATGGCCGTCAATCGGGTATTTTTCCTCTATGTTCGACCAAGGGTCAGGGGATATCTGTTTGAATCCGAGAGACACCCTGTCATTTTCCTGATCATACTTTATAATCATGACCTTAATGGTATCACCTATGGCAAAAAGCTCGGAAGGATGGGTTATTCTCCCCCATGACATATCTGTTATATGGAGCAGGCCGTCAACACCGCCCAAATCAACGAAGGCACCGTAGTCGGTTATATTTTTGACCACGCCCTCAACTATATTGCCTACCTCTATATTGGAGAGGGTCTCTTCTCTTGACTGTTTTCTCTCGGCATCAAGGATAACCCTTCTGGAGAGGATTATATTGCCCCTGCTCTTATTTACATTGATAACCTTGACCTTTATCTTCTCGCCAATCAGCTTGTCGAGGTTTTTGACCGGTCTTAGGTCAACCTGTGAACCGGGTAAGAAGGCCTTAAGCCCTATATCGACCTTTAAGCCGCCTTTGATTCTGTTAACGACGACTCCCTCAATGATTTCGTCATTTTTATGGGCGGCAAGAATCTTTTCCCATGTCCTAATCATTCCGGCCTTTTCTTTGGAGAGCATTATTTCCCCATCGCCGTTTTCGGTCTGCTCAATAAGAACCTCTGTCTGGTCTCCTACGGCGATATTTTTCCCGCCTTCAGGAAACTCGGTTACGGCGATTATTCCTTCCGACTTGAAGCCGATGTCAATAGTTACAAAGTTAGAGGAAATAGCTACGACCCTGCCTAGGACGAGTTCTCCCTCGCAGAAATTCTGCATGCTTTCTTCGTAGAGAGCCGCCATGCTCAGGAGTTCGGCCTCATCCATCCTCCCTATCGGTTGGCCGAGCTCTTCAAGATCAATTTCATCGTAGGTGTACTTTCCTCCGAAGGGGTTTGTATTGATCAGCCCCTTTTCGTTTAATACAGCTTCTTTCATTAAATTAACAATCTCCTTTCAATTAGTAATCCCTTTGCCTTGGCATGATAAAACTCAGAGCCCAAGACCGATAACGGCCTTGGGCGTCAAATATATCTAATCGTGAATATTTATCTACACCTTGACTCGACTACTTTTACCATAAAATCAAGCAGTTCGTCAACAGATTTATCTGTTGTATCTATTAATATTGCATCCTTGGCCGGGGTAAGGGGGGAGAGAGTCCTTCCCTCGTCCCTTTTATCCCGCTCCCTTATATTATCTATTATCATCTTTAGGTCGCATTTGGCGGAATCTTTAAGCTCTAAGAAACGCCTTCTCCCCCTCTCTTCCGCCTCGGCCTTTAGGAAAAACTTAATATCCCCCTTGGGAAAGACCACGGTCCCCGTATCCCTTCCCTCTATGACTATTCCCCCTTCTTTTCCTATTTCTCTCTGTTGGCTTACCAGCTTTTCTCTTATTCGGCTATATCGGGATATCTTCGAGGTGGCATCACTTACCGCGTCATTTCTGATTAGCCGAGTTATGTCAGTCCCATTTAGGCTTATCCTGTTTTCTAAATCTTCCTGCTTAAAGGAGAGATGGCATCTCTCGGCCATATCTGAAATAGCGTTCTCATCTTCTATATCCAATCCTTCCTCCAATGCCTTCCAGGCGATTTCCCGATACATGGCCCCCGTATCTATATAGACGTAGCCGAGTTTCTTAGCCAAGGCTTTGGCCAAGGTGCTTTTCCCCGATCCGGCCGGCCCATCTACGGTAATTATGAATTTATTGCCCAATG
>JAHJSF010000058.1 GCA_018830405.1 Nitrospinota bacterium
CGCGATTAGACTTATATCCCTTTATTGATAGTGAGGAAGTTTTGATGAGTAGTAACAATATTAGAAATGTAGCCATTATTGCGCACGTTGACCATGGTAAGACAACCTTGGTTGACCAATTGTTGCGCCAGAGCGGCCAGCTTATAAACGGCGATTTCAACGAAGACCTCATCCTTGATTCAAATGACCTTGAAAAGGAGCGGGGAATAACCATCTTTGCCAAGAACTGCGCTCTAAACTATATCGACCGTAATGGTGAAAACAAGCATATAAATATTATCGACACCCCCGGCCACGCCGATTTTAGTGGCGAAGTAGAGCGTGTCTTAAGAATGGCCGATGGAGTTCTTCTTATCGTTGATGCTTATGAAGGGGTTATGCCTCAGACTCGTTATGTCCTTTCCAAGGCTCTTTCCATGGGTCTTAAGCCGATTGTGGTTATCAATAAGATGGATCGTAAAGATGCCCAACCAGATGTTGTTCTTAACGAGGTTTTTGATCTCCTGGTTGAACTTGGTGCAAATGATGACTCCTTGGATTTCCCTGTAATATATGCTTCCGCCAAGAGTGGTTGGGCAACCAGAAATGTCGATGATAAAGATGCCAAGGATATACTTGCAGTATTTGATACCATTATCGAACATATCCCTGCCCCCAAGTTTGATTCTTCAGCGCCTCTTCAGGCCCTAATTACCACTCTAGATTATAGTGAGTATGTGGGCCGAATAGGTATCGGCCGTGTATTTGCAGGGAGAATGGAGAATGGGAAGGATATTATTGTTATCGACAACGATGGGAGCAAATCAAAACAGCGGATAAAACAGCTTTTCCAGTTTGACGGACTTGGGAGGAAGGAAGTTAAATCTATTGAAGCTGGGGATCTATTTGCTGTAGTTGGATTTGACAGGTTTAATATAGGTAATACGATAGCCGACTTAGAAAATCCTGTAGCCCTATCCTCCATAAAGATGGATGAACCGACCATACATATGACTTTTAGGGTTAACGACGGGCCATTCAACGGCCAGGATGGGAAATATGTTACCAGCAGGCAGATATTTGAAAGATTGGAAAAAGAGCTTAAATCAAATGTGGCCATGAAGCTTGAGGTGAAGGGGGATCAGTTTATTGTTTCAGGTAGAGGTATTCTCCACCTTGGTATATTGCTTGAAAATATGCGCCGTGAAGGGTATGAGCTGACTGTCGGGAAACCGGAGGTTATTTATAGGCTTAATAATGGGGTAAAGGAAGAGCCGATGGAGCTTCTGGTCGTTGACGTCCCTAACGACAATGTCGGTTCGGTTATGTCATTGCTCGGAGATCGTCGAGCGGAGATGACCAATATGGAGGCATCGGAGACACATACCCATATAGAGTTTAGCGTGCCGGCCCGTGGACTGATAGGATTGAGGTCAGTTCTTCTGACCGCCACCCAGGGAGAAGCGATAATGCACCACCGTTTCCACAAGTATGGTCCATTTAGAGGAGATATACCGGGTAGAATGAACGGGGTTATGATAGCGACCGAAGCCGGGCAGGTTACCGCTTATGCCTTAGACCAACTGGCCGACAGGGGAACTATGTTTGTTAGGCCTGGCGATCAGGTTTATGAAGGGCAGATAATTGGTGAACATTCTAAAGATAAAGATATTCCTGTGAATATAGCCAAACAGAAAAAACTAACCAATACTCGAACCTCATCTAAAGATACAACTGTTACCTTGAAGGCGCCGAGACTCCTTGAGTTGGAATCATCCCTTGAATATATAGAGCATGACGAGGTGTTAGAGTTGACCCCCCACTCCTTGAGGTTGAGAAAACTATATCTGAAAGAGGCGGACAGGAAGCGGGCCATCAAGAAGGTAGGATAGCAGGGGGAGTGGCGGGGTGATTACAAACCTTTTTATATCCCTATCAGTAATGTAGGGGACAATCTTGAGGTATGCGAAACTGGGTCTTGCCCCTTTTTTATTCTTGACATAGTCCCTTGTTGGTAATATCCTCTCCCTTCGATACTTTTTTGGTGGGGGTGTAAATGTGAAGAATAAATTGGCCTTTATCCGTTATTTATTAGGCTGATTTTTTTTATGTAGCGGTTTACAGGAAGGAAGTTAGATTTATGAGCGGAAGAGGCTTCGCCGGCGGGACTCATTTAGACGAGGCGAAAGATAGGACTAGTGCCAAACATATTGAGGAGATGCCCCTCCCCCCCAAGGTGGTCATACCTCTGTCTCAACACTTTGGTGCTCCAGCCGAGCCTGTCGTAGCGGTTGGCGACCTGGTCCAGAAGGGGCAGTTGATAGGAAAAGCCAATGGTTTTATCTCGGCCAACATTCATGCCTCCGTATCTGGCAAGGTAACAAAAATAGCCCCCC
>JAHJSF010000059.1 GCA_018830405.1 Nitrospinota bacterium
CATCTTTACCAGGAAATTAGAGGATCTGACCTCTGTATTCAGACTATGCTCCCTTATCTGATACCCCCTTTTGCCTATATTATTAACAAAATCTGTATACCCCTTGTGGGCCTCGTCGAACGATACATCGGCCCTGACGAATATCTCAACCTGAACCTCGTTGGCCGTATAGTCGGCCTTAAAGACCTCAGCCTCCATCCCGGGGGAGAGAGAGGCCGAGACATCGTTGACTACCTCCCTATAGGTAGGGGCATACCTGCAAAAATCAAGCTCCTGAACAAATGAGAGAGTATCTCGGTAATCGACCTGGGAAACGATTTCGTCCCCCCTCTGCACAAGAATGGCCTTTTCCGACTCCAGGACTGCCAACTCCGTTTCTATCCCTTTATTCTCCAGGCTGTTCCAAAAATATCCCCCCATCAGCAGAAAGGCCATAAGGAAAAACAGGATATTGAGGTAGGGGGAGACCGTTTGAATATAGTATAGAGCCTTATCCTGATCCAAAGATATGCTGTCCAAAGGGGAAAGGTGCCTTATGGCGGCGGTAAAGGATAGATAATGTTTTTCCTCTTCCACGATGATAGCCTCCTCCTCCATGGAATAGAGTTTTTCCTTATTCTCCCCCCAATCCTCCCTCTCCTGGCTGTCTATCCAGCTGAGAAGAACTATCTTCTCTATCTCTATCTTGTTGTCCTCCTCAACCCCCTTCATATCGCGAAGGATAGTCCCCCATAGGGCGGCTATCTGTTCCGGGCTGGTATCAAAGGCGACATTTCTGTTGGCGTGGTAAACCCTCTTGGAAGAACCGACCAGCAGGTCGGCCGAACGCCCATGCTGAAATATTACGGCCACCGGTTTTTCCGGCCTTATATTTTTTAGAACGGAATAGATAACGGAAGAGATGGGGAAGACCATCATAAGGTCCTCAGCCTCCTTGGCCTGCTCAAGGTATTGGAAATAGACATTGGTCGGGATGGCCGAGAAAAAGATATCCGTTACCCCCTTCCCCTTCTTCTTTTTCCAGTGGGTTATAATCGAGATCGGCCCGTCAAACTCCCCCGTCTCCTGAAGCTTCTTCCTAAGCATCACCTCGACATATTTATAGGGGGCCTCTACGGTCATAACCCTGGAGATGGTCCCCGGCATATCGGATATAAACCACTTATCCCCCTTGATATCCTTTGGGTCTAATATCTCTTCTAAGCGGTTTCCGGCCAGTGAACAGACAACCCCGTCCAATTCTATAATGTATGTCTTGTCTTTGGTCATCATCTCTGTCTGACCACGAAGGCCCCTCTAAGGGTTAGGGATACGCTCCCGGGGGACGGTGCAGGCTGGCCTGGGGCTGATGCCGGCGGGGAGGAGGGAGAAACCTTCTTGAGGTAGAGGGTGGTCGGCTTAAAATAGTAGGATGGGGAGTTGGCGGTCTGCCCCACAATTCTCACAACCTGTTCAAAGGTCATCGTCTCGTTGATATTGACACTGTGAAAGACCCACCTATCCCTCTCCAATCCAAGCTCTTTGGCCGTGGCCAGAAAGTTGTTCACCTCTCCCATAACCACCATTTTAACGGCCATCTCCCTCTCATTCCGTCTTAAAAATTGAACCTGCGAGGCAACAACATTAAGCTTCTTATGGTTGAGCCTGACGGCATTATAGGTGGAGAGAAAAAAATGAAGCCCGATTAGAAATGATATGGCCGCCAAGGCCGAGAGCATAAATGGTTTTTTGAGAATCTCTATGATATCACCTCTCTATGTATTACAGGGGGGAAGTTGCAAACCACAACTTCATAGCTCCCCTCCTGTTTTAGGAGGGGTGGCCGAAGGCCAGGGTGGTAAGTTTTCTAATCCAACCACCCCTGCCCCTCCTTAACTAAGGAGGGGAACTTATTGGGAACAACCCCCTCAATCCCCTCTTTGTTAAGAGGGCAACTCTACAATTCCCCTCTTTAGCGCCCCCACCATAATCCTCCCCCCGCTGCGGGGGAGGACAAAGGAGGGGGGGAAGAAGGTGGATTTAGAACTCCATCTTCCAACGGGCATTCCTAAGGTCAATACCGGTAGTCGACCAGACCACGCCGGGAGTAGTATCGCTATTATCGGAGGTCGCCAAGAAATCTCCGGCCGCTCCATCCTCACTACCGTCTACTATTTTATCGATGGCCAGCCCCAACTCACTGGGAATACCAGCTATACGCATATATTTGTACGCAGCCACCTCCTTAAAGGTAACTGTAATAGTCTTGTCATTACCGGCGCTATCTTTATATACATATGTTGCGCCCGGAGAGACAAGACCGGCCTTTGTCAACTGTAGAGCCACCGCCGCGGTCGCATCGGTAAGAGAAAGGGGTGCCCCGGTTCTGTCATAATGGGTCATATAGGCCAGATTCCAGGCATTAATATACGCGGTATAGACCTTCTTTATCTGGGCGCTCCTCATAATGTCTTTCCCCTTAACCACCGCCCCGAGTATTATCCCGATAATAATCAAAACCAGCGCCATCTCGATCAGGGTAAACCCCTTCTCATTTTTCAACCATCTTCTCATCTTTTCCATACTAACCTCCCCTGTTACGGCTATTACGGAGACCCTATAAACGGCCGGGGGACCTCCCCCGCCACGGACCTCCAGATTATGACCTTCTTCTTACTCACAAAGCCTGCGCTTCACACCATTTCTACTTCTTTTTTGACCGGATGTCAACCGGTTAATGGGAAATATATTACCCCTCCGGGATCAACCTAAAAGAAACCACAACTTCATAGCTCCCCTACTTAAGTTCTTACCACCCCTGCCCCTCCTAAAATAGGAGGGGAGCTGTGGTAAGTTTTCTAAGCCAACCACCCCTGCCCCTCCTTAACCAAGGAGGGGAGTTATTTGGGAACAACCCCCCCATTCCCCTCTTTAGCGCCCCCACCATAATCCTCCCCCCGCTGCGGGGGAGGACAAAGGAGGGGGGGAATTATTATAGGGGGGAAGATGGGGGATTTAGAACTGCATCCTCCAGCGGGCACCCCCCACAGTAGTAGCTATCGGCCAACTGGCGAGGGTGGCGTCAGCAGCGTTTACGGCCAGAAAATCACCGGCCGCCGCCCCGGCCTCACCATCCACCATCGTATCCAGGGCAATCCCCAATTCTCCGGGAAGATTGTCTATAAACATATAATTATAGTTTCCGGCAAGGTTGAATTTAAAGGCTACTCTCAAGGCATGGACAGCCCCGTTGTTGTCGGTATAATTATACTGCCAGGGAGAAGCTGCCACGTTGGTAGTCGGGGGCTCCAGCCCGATATCGCGTAGGCCGTAATAGTTGGCGATAAGAGTGCTGGTTAGCAAGGCACCCCGGCCGATATCTGTTTCTGCGCCTACTAATCCTGCGGCGGTATCCGCCCGCCCATCCTGACCGGCGGCAGGAACGGCAATGGTAGCATTCCAGGTATCTCCCAGTCTGAGTCCGGTCCGTTCGTAGAAACCAAGGTAAGCCAGATTCCAGGC
>JAHJSF010000060.1 GCA_018830405.1 Nitrospinota bacterium
AACGACATAATAGACGGCGGAGCGGGTAACGACACCATTTATGGTGACAATCCCGGCGATCACTACTGGATGTTTGGCAATGACATAATCGATGGCGGAGCGGGGGATGACACTATTTACGGCGGTAGAGGAAACGACATAATTGATGGCGGAGCAGGGGATGACATTCTTTATGGCTATGTCGGCCACGATATATATAAGTTTGGAATCGGCAGCGGCAACGACACCATAAATGACTACGATCCATCGGGAGTAAGTGGGGGTGTTGCAAACATGATTGATACTGTGGAGTTTGGTGAGGGAATAACAAAGTCTGATTTAGAATTAGTCAAAGAGGGGAATGACCTTCGAATCAAGATTAACGGTGCTACCGATACACTTCTGATCACCGACTGGTTTCTTAGTGGGATTGCTGGTCTTTATCAGAGGATAGAACAGTTCAAGTTTGTCGATGGGACTCTTTTAAGCTCCGGAGAGATAGATTCCATCGGATACAAAACGTACGGTACCATCGGCAATGATTCCCTCACCGGAGTAGATGTGGTTGACCATATCTATGGCTATGAAGGGAATGACACTATTAATGGTAAAAACGGCAACGATATCCTTGATGGCGGGGCGGGGAATGACACTATTTACGGTGGTTACGGCAACGACATAATTGATGGCGGAGCGGGGGATGACATTCTATATGGGGAGTACAGCAGTATCACATACTATACTGGATATTATCCTGATAATGATATCTACCGGTTTGGTATCGGGAGCGGTAACGACACCATATACGACGCTAATCACCTTGTGGGGAACATTGATACGGTAGAGTTCGGGGCGGGGATAACAAAGGATGGTTTGGAGTTTGTTAGAGAGGGGTCTAATCTTCGTGTAACAATCAATGCTGCTCCAGATACACTCTTAATCAAAGACTGGTTTGGAATCGGGAGGATAGAACAGTTCAAGTTTGCCGACGGGACTCTTTTAACCTCTGGAGAAATAGATTCTACCGGATACAAGGTATACGGCACCGCCGGCAATGATTCATTATCCGGTTATATCGGTAATGATGTAATCTACGGGTATGAAGGAAACGACACCATTTATGGAATCTATGGTAATGACATAATTTACGGTGGAGCCGGGGATGACATTCTATATGGAGCCTTCGCCTCCCCATCATATTCATACAATGAAGACAACGACACCATCTATGGCGGAGCGGGTAACGACACTATTTACGGCGGTGAGGGTAACGACATTATCGACGGCGGGCTGGATGCGGATAATATGGCAGGCGGCATAGGTGATGACACCTACGTCGTGGACAACGTTGGGGATATAATTACCGAAAACGCAAATGAAGGCACAGACCTTGTTCAATCTTCAATCACCTACACCCTTACCGACAACGTAGAAAACCTTACTTTGACCAGCACAGCAAACGTTAACGGAACAGGCAATGTGCTTAACAATATTATTATAGGCAATACCAGCGCTAATACGCTCTATGGTTTAGAGGGGAACGATACTCTGAATGGCGGCGCAGGCAACGATACTATTTATGGAGGTTACGGTGATGATACCTATAAATTCGGGATAGGAAGCGGAAATGACACTATATACGATTATGATAAAACTAAAGGAAATCTTGATACAGTAGAATTCGGCGCGGGAATAACAAAGAATGATTTGGAGTTGGTGAAAGAGGGGAATCATCTTCGGATAACAATTAATGGTACTGAGAATACTCTTTTAATAGATAACTGGTTTACTAATAAATACTATAAGATAGAGCAATTCAAGTTCGCAGATGGTACAACCCTGGCTTCTAAAGAGATTGAATCTCTTGGATATAAGGTTATTATGTATGGCACCGCCGGTGATGACTCTCTCTCTGGCACAGGCTCTGAAGAACTTATTATCCACGGCTATGCTGGCAATGACACCATTAAGGGGAATAACGGGAACGATACCATTTATGGTGGAGTTGGTAACGACACGGTTTATGGTAATGCAGGGAACGATATCCTTGATGGCGGGGCAGGGAATGACATTCTTTATGGAGGGCGCAGTTCCAAGACAGGTGCTGGTAACGACACCTACAGGTTTGGTATGGGGAGCGGGCAGGATACTATATACGATTATGATAAAACTAAAGGAAACCTTGATATTGTCAGCATGTCATCGGATATCTCATCCGAAAATATAGTCTTTATGAAAGAGGGGAATGACCTTCTAATCTTCTCAAACATAAATGACTTCGTTAGGGTATCAAGCGAGTTTACAAGTACTTATTACGGTATAGAGAGGCTTGAAGTCTCGGATGGCAAATATGTGACACGTCAGGATATAGAAAATATAGTCAACAGTATTGCCGAGACCAATGTCACCACGGGGGTAGATTTTGTTCAACAATACAATAACCTTTTAAATAATCAAACCTATATTGCGTCACTTACTCAGAGCTGGCATCAGCCGGTTTAATTTTAAGGGATACATTTTAAAAGGAGAGTTGGATGGGTAAAAAGGTTGTAAAAAAGAAAACGACAGGCACTTCAGGGAAAGAAAAAAAAGACAAAAAAAGAGCTGGTTCAGTTAAACCTAAGGAAGCTAAGAAGGAAAATACTTCCCCAAACTCAAAAGAGATACAAGCAATTCTAGTTTTCTCTCTACGTCCTCTTGACACCCCAAAAAAGCTGCTCCAACAAATATCTGAGCAGCAGCGCTCCGATGGGCACACGATTGGACCAAAATGTGTGACGGGGTCAGGTCTTGCAATGCAACATTTCTAATGTGACGGGGTCATGTGACGGGGTCAGGTCTTGCAATGCAACATTTCTAATGCTATTATCCAAAAATGGCACGACCACTAAGAATAGAATATCCGGGTGCGGTTTACCATGTAACATCCAGAGGTAATGCAAGGGAGAATATATACCTTGAGGATGAAGATTATACCGTTTTTCTTGTCTGTTTATGCGACACCATCGAGAGATTTAACTGGATATTACACGCCTACTGCCTGATGGGGAACCACTATCATCTGTTGATAGAAACGCCTGAGGGGAATCTATCAAGAGGGATGCGGCATCTTAATGGAATCTATACCCAAAAATTCAACCGAAAACATAAGAGGGTTGGACACATCTTTCAGGGGAGATATAAGGCGATCCTTGTAGATAAAGATAGTTATCTTAAGGAGCTATGCAGGTATATAGTATTAAACCCTGTTAAAGCCACCATGGTGAAAGAGCCAAAGGAGTGGTTATGGAGTAGCTACAATAGCACAGCCGGATACTGCCAAGGCATCCCATGCTTAACAAACGATTGGATACTTTTACAGTTTGGGAGAGATAGAGAAAAAGCCGAGAAGGAGTACAGAGAGTTTGTGGCTGAAGGGATAGTGGGAGAATCCCCTTGGAGTGAGGTAAGAGGACAATTATACCTTGGAGACGATAAATTTCTTGATGGGATCAAGCAGTTTATAAAAGACAGGGAGACACTTAAGGAGATACCGAGAACTCAGAGATATATAACAAAATCTCCGCTTAAAGATATCTTTGAGAATAATAAAGAAAACGACAAGGCAACATTTGAAGCACATATAAGATTTGGATATACCCTAAAGGAGGTAGCTGATTATCTGGGCGTGCATTATTCTACTATAAGCAGGGCTGTGAGAAGAATTGATAATGAGAAAAGAAAATGAAATGTGTCATTGCAAGACCTGACCCCAATTTCCTACAGGGCCAGGGCCTATGCGGCCACGGGTGATTTTCTCTCCGAAGAACCTTTTTGCTACTACGAACCGGAATCTAAGGAGTAAAGATACCTTTTCCCTGGCGGATAATCTTAGGTTCTTCCCCTGTTAGGTCAACAATCGTTGATGGTTTACCGGAAATTATTCCGGCATCCAATAGAAGGTCAATCTCGGGGCCAAAGACATCCGCTATCTCGTCGGGGTTGCCAAGGGGAGGTTCACCTGATCTATTGATACTTGTTGTAACGATCGCCTCACCGAGCAAGTCGGCCATCTCTGTTGATATCCGACTATCGACAACCCTTATCCCTACAGAATCACCTTTGCCCCTAATATTTCTGGGGATTGTAGGGGAGGCTTTCAGAATGAAGGTATAGGGACCGGGGAGGTGTTTTCTTAGTATCCTAAGGTTTGCCTCTGAATAGATAGCATACCTCTCTATTTCTTCTATATAGTTAACAAGTATGCTTAGGGGTTGTTTTTCACTCCGCCCTTTTATTGCAATTATTCTCTCAATTCCTGCGGGGGAAAAGATAGAGCATCCGAGACCGTAGATTGTATCCGTAGGGTAGGCGATTACCCCCCCATCTTTTAAGACGGTAACGACTTCGGACAGATCGGTTATTTTGTCTACCGGTAAACGTTTCATGATAGTCTATACTATATCCCGCTCCCCCATTTAAATCCATATTTTTATGACAACGTAGGGATAAATCGTCTATATTATTAGAGCAAATCCTGTCTGTGTGGGATAATTACCGGCACACACTCAAACCAATTCTTATAAATAAAAAATATGGAAATGACCCTCCTGACTGACATAGTTATCATATTCGGCCTCTCTATGGTCATATTGATAACATGTCACCGTCTTCGTATCCCAACCATAGTCGGGTTTCTCTTATCAGGGGTATTGGCCGGGCCTTACGGACTGGGGCTGATAAGAGGAGTTCATGAGGTTGAGATATTAGCAGAGGTTGGGGTAGTCCTTCTCCTCTTTACAATCGGTATAGAGTTTTCCTTAAAGAGACTTCTTCAGATAAGGAGGTCGGTTCTTATCGGCGGGTCGTTGCAGGTTATCCTTACCATATTGGCCACCCTTGTTTTGGTTAAAAATTTGGGCCAACCGGTAGGAAGCGCCATTTTTATCGGCTTTCTTATTGCCTTAAGCAGTACCGCCATAGTTCTCAGACAGCTTCAGGAGAGCGCCCAGGTTGATAGCCCGCACGGACGGACAATCCTCGGTATACTCATATTCCAAGACATTATTATAGTCCCGATGATACTTATAACCCCCATACTTACGGGGCAGACGGTTAATGTGGCGGGGGCTATCCTTATCCTGCTGACGAAGGGGATACTCATTATCGGCCTTGTTATAGTCAGCGCCAAATGGATTGTCCCCTATGTTTTATATCAGGTGGCCAAAACGAGACGGCAGGAACTCTTTTCCCTGACGGTTGCCCTCATCTGCCTATCGATAGCCTGGATAACCTCACGGGCAGGTCTATCCCTTGCCTTGGGGGCCTTCATGGCTGGACTTATAATATCCGAATCTAAATATAGTCATCAGGCCCTCGGTTCTATTCTTCCTTTCCGCGACATCTTCACCAGCTTCTTCTTTGTCTCCATAGGGATGCTTTTGAATGTCGGCTTGCTTATACATCAGCCGGGCAGAGTGCTCCTAATTGCTCTAGGAATAATCGTCTTAAAGGCGCTTATTGCCTCTCTGGCTACCATCATTCTCGGGTTTCCCCTAAGGACATCCATCATGGTTGGGCTGGCCCTCGGGCAGGTGGGGGAATTCTCCTTTATACTTTCTAAGGAGGGACTTCAGCATGGTCTGATCAGCAACAATATCTACCAGCTGTTTCTCGCCTTCTCCATAATTACTATGGCGGCCACCCCTTTTATTATCCGCTTAGCCTCTCCTTTCTCCGAAATGATTTTACGGCTGCCTCTCCCCGATAAGCTGACCGCAGGCCTTTTCCCTGTTCCTCATAAAAAAACCAGAGAAGAGAAAAAGGAACATCTTATTATTATAGGGTTTGGTGTGGCTGGACGAAATGTAGCCCGGGCCGCCAAGTTTGCCGGCATCCCTTATGCCATAATAGAAACCAATCCTGAGCTTATATGGGATAAAGAATTACAGGGAGAGAATATCTATTATGGGGATGCCACCCATTGGGCGGTTCTAAAACAGGCCAACGTAAGTGAGGCGAGAGTAGTTGTTGTGGCCATAAATGACCCCACCGCAACCCGCCGTATTACGGAACAGACCAGAAGGCTCAACCCGAAGGTTCATCTTATTGTCAGGACACACTATCTCCAGGAGATGGGGTCTCTCTATGATCTGGGGGCAGACGAGGTTATTCCTGAGGAGTTTGAGACCTCGGTCGAGATATTTACCAGGGTCTTGGAGAAATACCTTGTCCCTAGAAATGATATAGAGCAGCTTGTCTCGGAGATAAGGGCGGGGGGCTACGATATGTTCCGGAGCCTGAGCCGAAGAGAGACATCCCTCTACGACCTTAAAGGGCAGTTGTCCGACGTAGAAATAAATACCCTTAAGGTGGTTGAAGGGTCGCGTCTTGTTGGAAAGACCCTGGCCGAATCTAATATCAGGAAAGAGTTTGGGGTAAATATATTGGCCGTCAGAAGGGGAGGGGAGATAATCTCCAATCCTGAGCCGGAAACGGAATTTGTTACAGGCGATGTTCTTATTCTTCTGGGGAAACCGGGGGATATTGTTCGGTTGATGGAGTATATAGACAAGTAGAACCGAAAGAGGTGCGTTATTAAGAAGATTTTTATCAAGGGTGCCAAAGAGCATAACCTTAAGAATATAGATGTAGAGATTCCGAGAGATAAACTCGTGGTCATAACCGGATTGAGCGGTTCCGGTAAGTCCTCCCTGGCCTTCGATACGATATATGCGGAAGGGCAGAGGAGGTATGTGGAGTCACTCTCCTCCTACGCCCGGCAGTTCCTCGATCAGATGGAGAAACCGGATGTTGATTATATAGAAGGGCTTTCTCCGGCTATTTCGATAGAGCAGAAGGCCCTTAGCAAAAACCCCCGTTCAACCGTCGGCACGGTAACCGAGATATACGACTACCTACGTCTACTCTATGCCAGTATAGGTAAGGTTCAATGTTATAAATGCGGCCGAGAGATATCGTCGCAGACCGTTCAGCAGATTACCGATTCAATCCTAAAACTCCCCGAGGGGAGCAAGATATATCTTCTGGCCCCTATTGTCCGTGACAGGAAAGGGGAATACCGGAAAGAGTTTGAGGAGATGCAGAAGAAGGGCTTTATAAGGGCCCGTGTGGACGGGGAGATAAGGGAGTTGACCGAGGAGATATCCCTGAATAAAAAGTTAAAGCATACTATTGAGATTGTTGTTGATAGGCTTGTAGTTAAAGAGGATATAGAGAGACGGCTGGCCGATTCGGTTGAGCTGGCCCTCAAACTGGCCGACGGGATACTTGTGCTGAAGGTTGAGGGGGGAGAGGATATTCTCTTCAGCGAAAAATCGACCTGTCTTCATTGCGGTATAAGCTACCCCGAGATTGTCCCCAGGATGTTTTCGTTCAACAGCCCCCACGGTGCCTGCCCCGAGTGTGACGGCCTCGGCTATAACCTCCATGTTGATCCGGCCCTTGTTATACAGAATGAAAACCTCTCAATAGATGATGGGGTTATAGAACCGGCCTCCAAACGGAAGGAAGGCTCATACTTCTACTCCAAACTTCAGAGCCTCTCCAAACATTATGGATTTCCCCTCGACGTTCCCTTTAAAAAACTCCCGGCTAAGATTAAGGATATTATCCTCAATGGTTCCGGTGGTGAGAGAATCGCCTTTGTCTACCAGGATAGGAGTAGCCGATATTCCTACACTAAAAAGTTTGAGGGGATTGTCCCCGAATTGGAGAGACGTTACAAAGAGACCGATTCGGAGGATGTCCGCTCATCCATTGAAAAGTATATGGTTAATTCCCCCTGCCCTAAGTGTAACGGGGCGCGCCTAAGGGACGAGTCTCTGGCTGTATACGTGGGAGGGAAAAACATTATGGAGGTGACATCCCTCTCGATAAATGACTCTATAGCCTTCTTCGATAATATTTCTCTGTCAAAGCAGGAGGAAGAGATTGCCCGTCTCATCCTTAAAGAGATACGGGAGAGGCTCAGATTCCTCAAAGATGTTGGTCTCGGCTATCTTACACTCCATCGTACATCTTCTACTCTCTCAGGTGGAGAGGGACAGCGAATCAGACTGGCTACTCAGATAGGTTCCAGCCTGATGGGTGTTTTATATATCTTGGATGAACCGAGCATCGGGCTCCACCAGAGGGATAATCGCCGTCTTATCGACACATTGTTGAGACTGCGTGACATGGGGAACACCGTGATAGTGGTAGAGCACGACCCCGACACGATGCTCTCGGCCGATTATATTGTCGACCTCGGTCCGGGGGCCGGTGTGGAGGGGGGGAGGATTGTAGCTCAAGGGACACCGAAGCAGATTATGGCCAATAAGAATTCCCTGACAGGGCAATATCTTTCGGGCAAACTTACCATCCCTGTTCCTAAAGAGAGAACGGCCCCCACAAAAAAGGAAATAAAGATTTTTGGCGCAGAACATAACAACCTTAAAGGGATAGATGTTGCCTTCCCGATTGGTCTATTCACCTGCGTAACGGGGGTATCCGGTTCCGGCAAGAGCAGTCTTATAATCGATGTTCTGAACAAAGAGCTCAACCACCAACTCTATAACTCAAAGGAGAGGGGAGGGGCGCACAAAAAGATAACCGGCCTCCAGCATATAGACAAGATTATAAATATAGACCAGTCCCCCATAGGCCGAACCCCAAGGTCTAATCCGGCCACCTATACCGGCCTATTCACCCACATAAGAGAACTCTTTGCCCAACTACCCGAGGCGAAAAAGAGGGGATATAAACCGGGACGTTTCAGCTTTAATGTTAAAGGGGGAAGGTGTGAGGCCTGCCAGGGGGACGGGATAATAAAGATAGAGATGCACTTCCTTCCCGATGTCTATATCACCTGCGAATCGTGCCGAGGTAAACGCTTCAACCGAGAGACACTCGACATAAGATACAAGGGGAAGAATATCGCCGAGATACTCGATATGACGGTCAAAGAGGCAGTCGACTTCTTCCAAAATATCCCGGCCATAAATAGAAAACTGCAGACAATAAACGATGTCGGGTTGGAATATATCAAACTGGGGCAGTCAGCCACAACTCTATCGGGAGGGGAGGCGCAGAGGATGAAACTATCGAAAGAGCTCTCCAAGCGAAGCACCGGAAGCACATTCTATATATTGGACGAACCGACTACCGGGCTCCACTTCGCCGATATACAGAAGCTCTTGGATGTCTTGAGCCGCCTGAAGGAAGAGGGGAACAGCATAGTGGTTATAGAGCATAACCTTGATGTTATAAAGACGGCCGACCATATAATAGACCTTGGTCCTGAAGGAGGCGCAGCCGGAGGGGAGATTGTCGGGATAGGAACGCCGGAAGAAATAGCCGCCAACAAGCTTTCATATACAGGAAAATACCTGAAGGCGGTCTTGTAAACCTATTGCAAAAATCATATTTAAAGGTTATTTTACCAGTATCCGTGCGAGTAATAGAATAACCATAATTTAGGAAGATATTGTGGATAAAGATGTCAAAAAAGAGGTTGACGCCAAGAAGGTCGAGGAGATAAAAGAGTCGATAAAACATCATATCCTCTCAACCATTGCCAGAGACCCTGAACGCCGTTCGAAATATGATGTCTACAAAGGGGTGGCCTATGCCATCCGCGACCTTCTTATTGAAAGGTGGCTAAAGACCCAGCGGGCCTACTATAAGGCCAACAGTAAAAGGGTCTATTACCTCTCTATGGAGTTTTTGGAAGGGAGGGCCCTCGGTAATGCCCTCATAAATCTGGGTATTATGGATGAGTTTTCTCAGGCGGTACACGACCTTGGTTACGAGCTTGAAGATCTGCGTGAACTTGAGTGGGATGCCGGCCTCGGTAACGGCGGTCTTGGTAGACTGGCCGCCTGCTTTCTTGATTCTCTGGCTACCCTCGAAATCCCCTCCTACGGCTACGGGATACATTATGAATATGGGATATTCTACCAGAGCATAGTGGATGGTTATCAGGTTGAAACCCCCGACCATTGGCTCCGTTTCGGCAACCCTTGGGAGTATATTCACCCCGGGTTTACCTTCCCTATAAAATTCCACGGGCGTGTCCAGACAAACAACAGCAATGGACGTCCCCAAAGCGAATGGATTGATACAGAGGAAGTTCTGGCTGTCGCCTGTGATACCCCGGTTCCCGGCTACAATAACAATCATGTCATAAACCTCAGGTTATGGGCGGCCAAATCATCGAGAGACTTTGACCTCAAATTCTTCAACAAGGGCGACTACATCAGGGCCGTTGAGAGCAAGCTTATGTCTGAGACCATATCGAAGGTCCTCTATCCGGCCGATCATCAGGCCGAGGGGCGTGAGCTCCGTTTAAAGCAGCAGTACTTCCTCGTCTCAGCCACTATTCAGGATATAATCAGGCGCTACAAGAAATATTCAGATACCTATGATTCCCTCCCCGACAAGGTGGCTATTCAGCTTAACGATACCCACCCCTCCCTGGCTATTGCCGAACTGATGAGGATACTGGTGGATAATGAATCGTTGGAGTGGGAAAATGCCTGGGATATCGCAGTCGGAACATTTGGCTACACCAATCACACCATACTCCCCGAGGCGCTTGAGAAATGGCCGGTAGCCCTGCTTGGCAAGGTCCTCCCCAGGCATCTCGAAATTATAGAGGAGATAGACCGGAGATTTATGATGGATGCCGCCAGACACTTCCCGGGAGATATCAATAGGATAAGAGGGATGTCCATTTTTGAGGATACCGGGTTGGGGAAAATGGTTAAGATGGCCAACCTGTCCATAATAGGGAGCCATTCTGTAAACGGAGTCTCCGCCCTTCATACGAAGATACTAAAGGAAGAGGTTTTTAAAGACTTCTATACTATGTATCCGGAACGGTTCAGCAACAAGACGAATGGGATAACCCCGCGCCGTTGGCTTAAAAAGGCCAACCCGCTCCTGGCAGAACTTATAACAAGCAGAATAGGAGATGGGTGGGTAACTGACCTCGATCAGCTTAAGAAACTGGTACCGCTGGCAGATGATAATGACTTTATCGCCCAATGGGGAGAGGTAAAAAAGAAGAATAAGGAGAAACTGGCTGTATATATACGTTCTAACAACGAGATAGACGTAGATGTAAACAGCATCTTTGATGTCCAGATTAAGAGGATGCATGAATATAAGAGGCAGCTTCTCAATCTCTTTCATGCCATTACCCTATACAACAGGATAAAGAATAAAAAAGACCGCACCATCTTCCCGAGGACAATAATGTTCGGGGGCAAAGCGGCCCCCTCCTACTACAACGCCAAACTTATCATCAAGCTGATAAACTCCGTGGCCGACATAGTTAACCACGACAAGGAAGTCTCGGATAAATTGAAGATAATTTTCCTGCAAAACTATAGCGTATCTCTGGCGGAGAAGGTAATCCCTGCCGCTGATCTGTCGGAACAGATATCTACCGCCGGTAAAGAGGCCTCAGGGACGGGAAATATGAAGTTTGCCCTAAACGGAGCCCTGACCATCGGGACGCTCGATGGGGCCAATATAGAGATTAGGGAAGAGGTGGGGGATGAGAATATCTTTATATTCGGACTGACAAACCAGGAGGTTAAGGATACAAACCGTAACGGTTACAATCCAACGCAATACTACGAACAGGATGAAGAGTTGCGCACGGTCATAGATATGGTAAGGGGAGGGTATTTTTCTACCTTCCAGCCAAATCTGTTCAAACCGATAACAGACTCGCTCCTTCAATATGGTGATCCCTACATGCTCTTGGCTGACTATAGGGGCTATGTAGAATGCCAGGAGAGGGTAGCCAAAACCTATCCGGACAGTCACAAATGGAACAGGATGTCTATCCTAAACGTGGCCAACATGGGGAAATTCAGTTCCGACAGGGCCATAAAACAATATGCCGAAGAGATATGGAATGCCAAACCTGTCCACGTGGAGTAACTATTTCTGCGAAGAATTGGTGACCCCAAGGGGAATCGAACCCCTGTTTCCGCCGTGAGAGGGCGAAGTCCTAGGCCGCTAGACGATGGGGCCGGTCACAATTGAAGTTAGAAATATAACAGAAAAGCCCGGAAACTCAAAACAATTTTTGGATTTGGGGCGGAATTGGTTGGGGGACTAGGATTCGAACCTAGATATGCAGAGTCAGAGTCTACAGTCCTGCCGTTAGACGATCCCCCAGTAATTACGAATCACGAGTATATAAATATTCCCGATTTTTGTCAAACTCTCTCTTGTTTTAGGGAGATTTATTGGCTTATGAACCTTTTGCAAGATACTCCACATTATTATTCCTCTTGTCGTAGTGCCCCCCAACTCTGTATTAACTTGCATACTATTGCGGAAAGAACTATTACCTTTTGGCAAGTAGCTTGAATAATGAAGCCATCTGAGGTTTCTACTCTCGGCCCATATTCACATAACAAGATATATCCTATCAATAGAACCGCAAACAGGATGTAGACCAGTGCATATACATTAGGATAATTTTTATTTGTAAATATTGCTATGGTGTAGCATAGCGCTGCGGCCAAAAAAGACTGAGAAGCCAATGTTGCCAAGAAAATATGCTCCTCCCAAAATAGGTTGCCAGGCCTCAAGGCAGCTGCAATGTACAATACGCCTGATATTACCCCAAAGACTGAGCCTGCTGTGCTTATTGTTCTTACCATGCCTGGTTCCAGAAAGAAACGACGTATTGCAATGTGAAAAACGGAAATACCTAAACCCGTAACCGTCAAAGCGATGGTGAAGATAATAGCCGAGGTTAGGTTAGACTTACCCCCACTGGTAACGGTCATTCCCAATTCGCTGTAAAAAGCCTGAAAAAACGGATACCCTAAACCTGTTTGGTCAAGTATTGCACCACCGGGGTAGAAAAATATAGCTACTATTGTCAAAACTATGAACTGAATAGAGGTGAATATGGCAAAGTGAAAAGGCCATTTATTTAGCTCATCATCGGAATAGGTTGTTTTGTACATCAGAATTAGGGAATGACAAATTGCCTTTGCTCTATACTCTCCCCGATCTACTGCTCGCCCCACTAAATTTTTTGCAAGTATATTTTTCCCAGACATGCCAACCTCCTAAATTAAGTTTGGTAAATCCAATCCTAAATAACAGCCTTCTGAAGAACATACTAAAAACTTCTTGTGGAACTTATTCTTTTACACCTCCCTTCTTTTTTATTTCTTTATGCTAGATATGATTTTTTTTACTTAAATCTTTTGGGTAAAGAGAAAAATCCTGCTCTCACAAAGACTTTGTTTGCTTTTTAGAAAGTAAGAGAATGGCATCTTACCAAATTACGAACTTTGCTCAAACAACTATCATGCACTCTGCAGAGTGTGTGGTTATGAGAGATTTTTAATTAGGTGTATCAACCCTAAGGCGATGTGGCATCGCAAGAACATTGTGTAAAATAAGATATACTACAAATTCAGAAGACTTGTCAAAAAAACATTAATTTTGTTCTGACTTAAGGATGGGACAAGTTTGGGGTTGGGCTACTTCTTCAAAAACTCGTTTATCAAAGTAGTAATTTTATCCCCCTCATCCTCAAGGATATAGTGTCCCCCTTCGGGGAAGGTGTGGAGTTGGGCGGCGGGGAATTTTTCCTTCCAAACCTTTAGGAAGTCATTGTCGAAGATAAAGTCTTTCTCTCCCCAACATATCAGCATAGGTTTATCTTTAAGGAGAGGGAGTTTTGATTCTGTTTCGCTTATTATTTCATAACCTCTATCGCCAGGTTTAAGCGGTATATCTTCCACAAAGCGGTGTATAGCTATCCTGTTCTTCCATGAATCGTAGGGGGCAACATAGGCCTGGCGCAGCTCTTTTTTTAGCCCCTTGACCGTACACTTGTAGGCGGAGCCAAGAACAAACAGATTGAGCCCTCTGGCCATTATCGCGCCGGTAAGTTTGCTCCTGAATAGCTTTAAAACAAATGGGAACTTCTTCCCTTTGGGAAGATGGAATCCAGCCGTGTTTAATATAACCAACCTCTTTATCCGTTCAGGGTATCTGGTGGCGAATGTTGTCCCTATCATCCCCCCCCAGTCATGGAGTATAAGAGTGATATTCTCTTTTATATTAAGATGATTGAGGAGATGTTCCAAGTCCTCAACCCGACGGGCCAGAGTATATGGATAATCCTTCTCTTTCGGTTTGTCTGAATAGCCGCAGCCGATATGGTCAGGAACTATGGTTCGGTATGAGGAGCTGAAGGCCTTGACCAGATTCCTGTAGTAGAACGACCAGGTAGGATTGCCATGGAGCATTACTATCGGTTCCCCCTGACCTTCATCTATATAGTGATACTTAATACCATTCAGGTCTAAGTAGTTATGTTTAAAAGAATATATATCTCCTACCATTCCACCCCCAACATCATGCAGTTTAAGCCGCTTCCTATGCCGAGGAAGGCTACCTTGTCGCCTGACTCAAGAAATCCTCTTTCGTCGGCAATTGCGGCGGTTATAGGGAGTGATACCGTTCCTATATTCCCCAGATATGGATAGGTTGAGTAATCTTTCTCTTTCGGAACTCCGATTGTTTTAAGAACGGTGTCCTGATGTCCCGATCCCACCTGGTGACATATTGTCTTATCAACATCGTCGGACTGCCAACTAATCTCTTTCAAAAATGCCTCCCACGTCTTGGCTCCCAGGGCAACCCCATATTTAAGGACAGAGACGGAGTCGGTAGTCATATTTTCAAAACCGATCTCCTTATCCGGATACCACCGGCAGAGGTTGTTATATTCAGGGGCCGCTTTTGATATCCCCCCCACTATTTTTTTGGCCTGACTGTTGCCGAACGAACCATCGGTAAGGATAACTGCCACCCCACCTGAACCACCGGTTAGTGTGGCGATGGAGGTAATAAATAGTTCCATCCTTGGATCGTTTATCATCCTGGCAATCATGATATCGTTTATCTCTCTGGCCGATTCACAGGAGACAACCATACCGGCCTTTATCTGCCCCAGCTCTATCTGGTTGGCAATCTCTATAATCCCATTGAGGACACCGAGGCAGGCGTTACTCAAGTCATATACGAGGGCATCTTCTCCTATGTTGAGGCCTTCGGCAACTCTACAGGCGGTGGCCGGTTCAAACCCCTCCCGGCATACAGCGGCGTATATGAGTGTTCCGATATCATCAGGTGAAACATTGGAATTTTCAAGTGCCTTATGACCAGCGGCGATTGCCCCATCAGAAACGCGATAGTTAGGTTCCCACCAGCGTCTCTCCCTGATACCGGTCATGGCCTGAAGCTGGCCTTTTGAAATACGTAGCTTTTGGTAAACAGGGGTGAGCCTGTCTTCCAATTCTTTCGTGCTTACAACCACAGGAGGAAGTTCATACCCTATAGAATCTATATATACCTTTGAATATCTCATTTAATTTTTAACCTTTAATAACCTGTCACCCTCACCCCAACCCTC
>JAHJSF010000061.1 GCA_018830405.1 Nitrospinota bacterium
AGAAGCAATTTGTGGCCGTTAACTGCGCAACCCTCCCTGAAAACCTTGTTGAGAGTGAACTCTTTGGGCATGAGAAGGGTTCCTTTACGGGGGCCGATTCCAGCAAACCGGGCCTCTTTGAGGTGGCGGATGGGAGTACCCTCCTCCTTGATGAGATTGGCGAGCTGCCTTTGCCCCTACAGCCTAAACTTCTCAGGGTTTTACAGGAGAAGGAACTGAAGAGGGTTGGGGGGATAAAGGATATAAAGGTTGATGTCAGGCTTATTGTGGCCACCAATGTTGATCTTGAAGAGGCTGTGGAGGAGAAAAAATTCCGCCAAGACCTCTATTATCGCCTGGCGGTTATATCGTTGGAGATCCCCCCCCTTAGGGAGAGGATGGAGGACATCCATATAATAGTTGAGCACCTTGTTAAGAAATATAATGCTGTAAATAATAAGAGTATCAAGGGGGTTAGTTCCGATGTCCTTGATCTGCTGGAAAGATATTCCTGGCCAGGTAATGTACGGGAGCTGGAGAACGTTATAGAGCGGGCCGTAATATTTGCCGATGGAGATAAAATCACCCCGGCCAATCTTCCCGATATGGTGAGGAAGCAACATAAGATAGAATGCGGTTTGGCCATCCCCTCAGAGATAGGGTCAGGACGTTTCAGCCTAGAGGGATATCTGGAGATGGTCGAAAAATGTCTCTTTGAGGATGCCTTAAAGAAGGCGGGTGGAGTTAAAAAAGTGGCCGCCAAGTATCTTGGAATGAGTTTTAGGTCTTTCCGTTATAAGCTATATAAATATGGGATGGGTAAAGATGAAAAGGATATTTAGAATACTGCTGGTTCTGCTGCTGTTGCCGGTTCTTTTTAGCTCGGCTGAGGCGGCCGGAGGCCGTCCCCCCCCCAAGGATCAAAAGGATGTTTTTGATAGTATAGACAGGTCTTTTACCAAGGGGGCCTATAAGGACGTTATCAGCCAGGTGCGTATCTATGAGGGGCTCTATCCCAACGGAGAGTATATAGAGAAGACCTCCTATTTCAATGGTGTGAGCCGCTATCATCTTAAAGACTACTCCGGGGCGGTTGACAGACTAAAGACATTTATGGATAGCTATCCCGAATCTTCCTTTAGGTATGATGCCTCCCTGAAGTTGGCTCTTTCCTACTACAACCTTAATAATTGGGCGGAGGCCCTGGCTGTTTCCCGCAGACGTCTGGAGGAAGATATTGATCCTGACCGAGTTCTTCAGTTTCACCTTGTGGCGGCCAGGTCTTTGGCCAATATGGCCAAATTTAGTGAATCGCTGGTTGAGTATAAGGCAGCCCACCGCGTCTTGGGTTATAGGAACCGCCTTGAGACGGAGGAGGAGATTATAGGGCTTATAAACGAGAAGATAAATTGGCTGAATGACCTTGAGGTCGCTATAGATATATTTGGGGATAGCCATATCGCATCTTATGCCATGTTCAAGAAGGGGAAGATACAGTTTGATGAAAATAATTATGTTGCAGCCCGTGTATCCTTAACTCAATTTATTTCCAACTACCCTGACCATGAGTATGCCGATAGGGCCAGAAAACTTATAGACCAAACCTCGACTGAGGGGGGGGCAACTAATATCGATATCGGGGCGGTTTTACCACTATCCGGCGAACGAGCTGAGATTGGCCGTAAGGTTATGAATGGTCTTCAGCTCGCCTTTGCCGAAATTAAGCCAACCGAGGATATAAGGTTGGTTGTTAAGGATTCTCAGGGTGATCCAGAGGAGGCCGGGAAACTTATAAATAAGATGGGTTGGGATAGGGGTGTTATAGGCATCATCGGACCAGTTTTCAGCGATGAGGCGATTGAGGGGGTAAAGGCGGCCAATAGACATAAAATCCCCCTATTGTCTCCAACGGCGGCCTCAGCCGAACTTACCGACATTTCTCCCTTCTTCTTTAGAAACTGTCTGATGATGAAGAATGAGGCCCGCTTTATAGCTGAGACAGCGGTGAGAAGGATGGATATTAAGAGGTTTGCCATACTCTATCAGAACGATTCTCAGGGGATAGCCCTGAGAGATTATTTTGCTGCGAGAGCGGTGGAGATGGGGGGGAAGATAGTTAGGGACGTGCCGTTCGATAAGGATGAATCAGATTTTTCTTCCCAGATGGCCGCAATAGGGGGAATAAGCGATACAGATATATCACGCCTCCTCTCCGAGGGGAAGAAGCTCCCCGACTATAGCTATGATGCCGTCTATATTGCCGGAGATGCTAAAAAGACCGGGCTTATCCTCCCCCAACTGGCCTTTTTCAATATAAACGATATTCCGATATTCGGTTCAAGTTCTACAAGGTCAGAAGACTTCATAAAAACGGCCGGAGATTCTTCGGGGGGGGTTATTTTCCCCTACAGCTTTGACCCTGACGAGAAGGATTTTCTTACCCAAGATTTTGTAAAAAAATATCAGGCCTACTTCAATGAAACCCCCGACATTATAGCTGCCCAGGCGTTTGATGCCGCCTCTATACTTATCCATCTATCAAGAAGCGGTCTAACAAGCCGAGGCGAATTGACAAAACAGCTCTCTACCCTGAAGAATTTTAGAGGTGTCTCCGGGCTTACATCTTTTAATAATAGTGGAGATGCGGATAAGACCTTTTACCTGATGAAACGCCGGGCCGGAAAGTTTGTTGTTTTGACTGCTGATGATCTAAAGGAACTAGCCGATAAACATACCTTCTGATATGGAGTCGCATTCAAACGCCAACGTCGTCGGCTCCTCAACATACAACCCCCTATCCCCCTTTGTTAAGGGGGAATAAGGCATTTTGAAGGCAACTCCGTTCGAAACCTTGGGGGGTATAAGCGGACAAAAACCTTTTTCAAAAACATATTTATGGGTCTTCGTGTATATATGTGGGTAAAATCTTCATGAAAAGGGTTACTATATTGGTAATCCCCCCTTTGGAAAATGGGGGAACTCCAATATACTCCCCCTTTAGAAAAGGGGGATGAAGGGGGATTTGAAAACTGGGGGATGGAAATATGGAGTGGGTTGTGATTATAAAATCTCCCCCCACCCCTCTTTGCCAAGAGACTGTGTCGCAATGTCTGTTTTGTCATTGCCCGGCTTGACCGGGCAATCCATGGTCCCTGATTCTATTAGACTTCTGGATTCCCGCTCCCCATTTTCATGAGGACAAGCTTTGCGGGAATGACAGGGAAAAGGATTGTGACACAGCCTCCAAAGAGGGGGAATAGGATAAAATAATCCACACCCTTACGCGAAGAAACATATTTATACTATGCTAAAATTATTGTATCGGTTGTGCCAATAGACAGGAGCAGAAGATTGATTAAAAAGACCCCGCTTTACCGGAAACACCTTGAACTTTCAGCCAAGATGGTTGATTTCGCCGGCTGGAATATGCCTGTAACCTATTCGGGAGTTATAGAGGAACATCTGGCTGTCAGAAACTCGGTCGGGATATTCGATGTCAGCCATATGGGGGAGATTGATATCAAGGGGGAGGAAGTTATCCCCTTTCTGCAGTATATATTAGTCAGCGATATATCGGGGATGAAGGAGGGGGATGTTTCCTACTCTCTAATGTGTCTTCCCAACGGCGGTATCGTTGATGACCTTCTTGTCTACAAGATATCTGACAAATATTTTATGTTGTGCGTCAATGCCTCCAATAAAGATAAAGACTTGGCTTGGATAACAGACCATTCCGGTGACTATAATGTCGGTGTAATTGATAAGAGCGAGGCCACGGCCCTGATATCCCTTCAGGGGGTGAAGTCGGCCAATATTCTGACTGAAATATCTGATTTGGATATTTCATCCGTGCGCCACAACAACTTTAGGTTTGGCAAGGTGGCAGGGGCTGAGGCGATGATTTCCCGCACCGGCTACACCGGTGAGGATGGTTTTGAGATATTCTTTAAGGCCGAGGATGCGGAGATGGTCTGGGGTGCTATGATGTCGGCCGGGGAAAAATATGGTATTAAGCCGATTGGGCTGGCTGCCAGGGATACCCTACGCCTTGAAATGAAGTATACCCTCTATGGTAATGACATTAGCGACAAGACCAATCCGGTGGAGGCCGGGCTAAGTTGGGCGGTTGGATTTGATAAGGAAGATTTTATCGGGCGTGATATCCTGATAGAGGAGAAGAAGAATGGCCCCCAGCGCAAGCTGGTTGGTTTTGAATTATTGGAAAGGGGAATTCCGAGGGCCCACTATGCTATATATGCCGATGGCAGAATGGTGGGAGAGGTTACGAGCGGCACCCATTCGCCGTCGCTGAATAAAGGGATTGGTTTAGCCTATATTGATACTGATTATGCCAAGGTCGGCAGCAAGATAGAGGTAGAGGTTCGTAGGCATATGGTGAAGGGGGAGGTTGTTAAGACCCCCTTTTGTAGTGGTAGCCTTAAGCGGGATTAAATTATATTTATTATTGATGGAGGACAAAGTGGAATTTCCTGATGATCTGTTGTACACCAAAGAGCATGAATGGATCAGGGTTGTTGGTGATACAGCTGTTATAGGCATAACCGATTATGCCCAGAGTCAACTCGGAGATATTGTTTATACGGAGCTACCCGACATTGGGACTGAGTTTGCCCCGGGAAATGCCTTTTCAGTTGTAGAGTCTGTTAAAACCGTTTCTGACATCTATTCTCCTATCACCGGAACTATCGAAGAGGTCAATGATAACCTTGAGTCCTCCCCCGAACAGATTAATGCCGAGCCTTATACGGGGGGCTGGATAGTTAAAATGACCATCTCAAACGCGGATGAATTAGAAAAACTATTGTCTCCCGAAGAGTATGAGAGCCTTGTAAACGAAGAGTCGCACTAGTGCTTAATTGCCTAAGCCCTGCTATATTCGACCGGCCTTTGGTGCCCCTGGCTTTGTCGTCAATCCTCGCCATAGGCCCTGCTATGGCTGCGGTTGTCTTCGTGCCAGTTGCGCCAAATTCTTGGTCTCGATATCGACGCAGGCTTAGGCAACTAAACACTGGGAGTATTTAATTGATACGGAGTTGCATTCAAAATGATAACAAGGCGACAAGGAGGAAGCGACTCACAACCCCCTTATTCCCCCTTAACAAAGGGGGATAGGGGGTTGTATATTGAGGAGCTGACAACGAAGGCAACACGGTTAGCGTTTGAAAGCGACTTCGTATGAGATACATTCCTAATACCGATTCTATTGTTGAAGAGATGCTGGGGGAGATAGGGGTTGATTCGGTTAGAGCCCTCCTTCGTCCAATACCCGACTCCCTGATTCTTGATAAACCGTTGGATTTGCCTTCGGCTATGTCAGAATCGGACATTGTCAAACATATGGCCAAGATAACCAGTTTGGCTGGTATACACCTCTCCTTTCTCGGCGGCGGCTACTATGACCACCTTATTCCGGCGGCCGTTAAACATATTATCGGCCGTTCCGAATTTTATACCGCCTATACCCCCTATCAACCGGAGATAAGCCAGGGGACCCTTCAGGCCATATACGAATTTCAGACCATGATATGTCAGTTGACTGGCATGGAGCTTGCCAACGCCTCGATGTATGACGGGGCCTCCGCCCTAGCCGAGGCGGCCATTATGGCTGTTAGGATATCCAAAAAGAAAGAGATTATACTCCCTGAAAATATCCACCCTGAATATAGGGAGACGGTTAAGACCTACTGCCGTTTCCTTGATATTGTAATCAAGGAGATTCCTGTCGGCTCCGACGGGCGGATAGATGTTAAGGTTTTAAAGGAAAATATTTCAGCTGATACCGCTGCCGTGGCTGTTCAGAACCCCAACTTCTTTGGAGTTGTGGAAGGTCTCGAAGAAATTTCGGCTGTAATTAAAGATGCCGGGGCCTTATTTATAGGGGTAGTGGTTGAGCCGGTCTCACTCGGCATCCTCAAACCCCCCGGTGATTTTGGGGCGGATATTGTCGTTGGAGAAGGGCAGGCCTTTGGTAATCCGATGAACTTTGGTGGTCCCGGAGTAGGCTTCTTCGCCTCAAGGGATAAATATATGCGTCAGATGCCGGGGCGTCTGATTGGTCAGACAGTCGACAAGAATGGAAAGAGGGGCTATGTCCTAACCCTCTCTACCCGTGAACAGCATATCCGCAGGGAGAAGGCAACCTCAAATATATGCAGCAACCAGTCTTTATGTGCCTTGGCCGCAGCGGTTCATCTGTCGCTGCTCGGCAAGGGGGGGCTGAAGAAGGTTGCCCTGCTCAACCTAAGATTGGCCGATTACGCCAAAGAAAAATTAGGATCTGTTAAGGGGTGCAAGCTTAGATTTAGTTCACAAATATTTAATGAGTTTGTAGTAGAACTTCCGATTCCGGCTGAAGAATTTAGCCGAAGACTTTTGCTAGAAAAAAATATAGTTGGAGGTCTTCCACTCGGGAGATTCTTTAAAGGGATGGAAAAGTCTCTCCTAGTTACACTGACCGAGAAGATCTCCAAAGAAGATATAGACACCTTAACCGAGTCCTTGAATGGTCTCCTTAATGGAGGCGGGGGACAATGAGAGAGAATGTCGGAGCGAGGGGACTGATATTCAACGAACCGCTAATATTTGATATAAGCCGAGAGGGGAGAGATGGCGCGTCTATTCCCGATGGGGTAGGACTACCTGAAAAAAAGATAGAGTCTCTCCTTCCTAAGGGGAGCCTTCGGGACGATATAGAAGGATTTCCCTCTCTTAGTGAGGTTGATGTAGTTAGGCACTTTACCCGTCTTTCTCAATGGAACTATGGTTTGGACGGAGGCTTTTATCCACTCGGTTCCTGTACCATGAAGTATAACCCGAAGATAAATGAAGATATGGCCTCTCTGCCGGCCCTGAATAATCTCCACCCCTATGCCCCTGAAGGGCTTGCTCAGGGGGCGCTCCGGATTATGTATGAACTCTCTGACTACCTAGCCGAGATTTCCGGTTTGGCCAAGGTTTCTCTACAGCCATCGGCCGGGGCCCAGGGGGAGTTTGCTGGTATCCTAATTATAAAGAATTATTTTGAGTCTATAGGAGAAAAGAGGCATAAGATAATCGTTCCCGACTCTGCCCACGGCACCAACCCCGCCTCCTCGGCCCTCTGTGGTTATCAGGTTATTGAGGTTAAATCCGGCAGTGATGGTCTTATTGACCCGGCCGAGATTGAAAAACATATGGACGATGATGTGGCGGCCATAATGCTTACCAATCCGAATACCTTGGGACTTTTTGAGAGTCAGATATTAAAGATAACCGAGATCATCCATAAAAAAGGGGGATTGGTCTACATGGATGGGGCCAACCTTAATGCCCTTATGGGGATAGTCAAACCGGCTGACATGGGGGTCGATATTATGCACTTCAACCTTCATAAGACATTTTCAACCCCTCATGGGGGAGGAGGCCCGGGGAGCGGCCCGGTAGGGGTTACTAAAAAAATAGCCCCCTTTCTCCCGACTCCTGTAATTGTAGAGAATAATGGTAATTATAGTTTCCAATATGGTAATAAGGATTCTATAGGCAGATTGCGAGCCTTCTACGGCAACTTTGGGGTAATGGTTAAGGCCTATGTCTATATCCGCTCTATGGGGGGGGATGGACTTAAAAAGGCGAGCGAAACGGCAGTGGTCAATGCCAATTATATCAAGGAAAAACTGAAGGGAATCTACCACCTCCCCTACGACCGTGAATGCATGCATGAATGTGTCTTTTCCGATAAGATTCAGGGGGAGAATGATGTTTCTACCCTCGACATTGCCAAGGCGATTATCGACAGAGGTTTTCATCCCCCGACCATCTATTTCCCCCTCATTGTTCATGGGGCGATTATGATGGAGCCGACCGAAACAGAGGGGAAGGAGACCCTTGATTCCTTTATAGAGGCCCTTAAAGATATTGCCGCTAAGGCCAAGGAAGACCCTGGAAGCCTTAAGGCCTCTCCCGAGAAGCCTAAGGTTGGACGTCTCGATGAGACCCAGGCCGCCCGGAACCCCAAATTGAGGTGGAGAGCGGGGCAAAAAGATGGTTAACTGGATGATGCTTTTTTAGTCGCCATTTGATAAACTCACAGACAATTGCAACATTACCAAATTTAAAGGGTATTTAATGACAGTGTTAGAAAAAATAAAGGGGAAACGGGCCAATATCGGCGTTATAGGTTTGGGATATGTGGGTCTTCCACTTTTAATAGAGTTTGTTGGGGCCGGTTTTCAGGTAACGGGTTTTGATACAGACCCGGCTAAGGTCAAGTCTATTACGGCCGGCAAGAGTTATATAAAACATATTCCCTCCAGCAGGATAAAAGAGGTTTGCAAAACTGGAAGGCTTAAAGCCACAACAGACCTTGGAAAATTGGCTGACATGGATGCCATTCTAATATGTGTCCCTACCCCCCTTAATGAGCATAGAGAGCCGGAAATGTCCTACGTCTTTAACAGCACCAGGTCGATAGCCAAAACCCTCAGGAAGGGGCAGCTTGTGGTTCTCGAAAGCACTACCTATCCGGGAACTACCGACCATGATATGCGCAGGATACTTGAGGAGACGGGGCTAAAGGTTGA
>JAHJSF010000062.1 GCA_018830405.1 Nitrospinota bacterium
CAGACATTGCGAAAACGCGCTGGACATTGCCAAGTTCCTAAAGGATCATAACTCGGTCGAGTGGGTAAGATATCCCGGTCTGCCGGACGACCCGGCCTACTCAATAGCTAAACGATACCTTAATAAAGGTTTTGGGGGGATGGTGGTATTTGGTGTTAAGGGGGGGTATAATGCCGCGGTTAAGATTATTGATAGTATAAAATTGTTCTCACACCTGGCCAATGTCGGTGATGCCAAAAGTCTTATACTCCATCCTTCGAGCACCTCTCACTCCCAATTAAGCGAAGAGGAAAGGCTTAACAGCGGTCTCACCCCCGACCTGATAAGGTTGTCAATCGGTCTTGAGAATGTAGAAGACCTGAAGGAGGCCTTGGACGAGGTGCTTTAATGCAGTAATGAAAGCTACGGAATACTGCTAAAACGTCTTCACCCCCGTCGCCACTACAGAGTAGGCATGATTTTAATAATCAGAATCGACACAATATTTGCACGCCAAACTCATTGGTCTCGTTTTTAGGCTCCGTCCCGGTGCCAGTGGGAATGCCGTAATAGATAGTAGTCTCACTTTCTGAGTCCGCGATGTTCCAGTAGTTATAAAAAAGACCTACGGAGAGGCTACTGGTTTCATGTGCCGAACTTAGCCGCAAGCCGTAGCCGTCTTTTTGCTCGTTAACCAGATCGTCGTACCCTGGATCAGCATCAGAGAGATACGTTTTCTGGGCACCTCTTATTAGATAATCGTATTCAAGGTTGGTAGAAATGCGGGAATCTGCACTGATTCGAAAGCGGTGGGTAACTCCCACAGGAAGATACCAATACTCACTATCTCGCCTGTAGCCAACAGCACCGGTACTTGTGGTACCGCGCAGGTCATTAAACAGGGATCGGACACCCAAGCCGGTATAGGGTGAAATAACATAACCTTCTCTCTCGTAGTCTTGGCCACCTGTTATTCTCAGTTCCCACAGCCGGTCAAAATTACCGCTTTTTGTACCCGATCCTGTGTAATCAACATCACCGGAAGCAATGCGAAACTCGGTAACGAGGTAGGAATTATATCCAATGGTATTTGTGGCATTACCCACCAAACCAAATTTATTCCCTTCGTTGGACATGAAGAATTCCCCATCTACCTCTTCCTCATACTTATAACTGGAAATCTGCAGACCAATTTCATACCCGTCGGTTTTCATCAACGAGATAGAGGTGTCTGCATGGGCAGACAGCGAGATATTTACTAAAAACAGGGTGCAGGATAACAGGCAAATCTTCCGCATTATTTGCTCCTTAGAATGTGACAGTCATTGTTTTTATCCTAAAAAAATTTGTCCCCCCTAATAAGATGCACTTTAGGATACAACAATGTAGCAGAACTATAAAAAACATAGGCGATAAAGCAACCTACTCAATTTATCAGGAGGCCTCCGGCTCCCTGTACTGTTTGGCCTTTATCCCATGTTTACTGACACGAAGCCCCATAATCCTTTCGGTTATACCAAGTTTTCGGGCAGCCTTGGCCATATTGCCGTGAGAAGTCTTGAGGGCATCGATTATCATCTCCCTCTCTATGTTGCTAATAGTATCGTCAAGGCAGCCAACCTTCCTCATCTCATCTATCTTGATTGTTTGTAGGGTGAGGGGGAGGTGGTGGCCATAGATAATCCCCTCATTACAGAGAAGAACCGCCCGTTCGATACAATTTTCAAGCTCTCTCACATTCCCCGGCCATTTGTAGCTCATCAGCATATCGGCTGCCTGAGTTGATATACAATAGATATTACGCTTATTGGCCCGACTATATTTCCCCACAAAATAATCGGCTATCAAAAGAACATCCGTCTCCCTCTTACGCAAAGGGGGCATATATAGAGGAAAGACGTTAAGCCTGTAATATAGGTCTTGCCTAAATATGCCCTTATCTATGAGCAGCTCTAAATCCTGATTGGTGGCCGTGATGATTCTAACATCGCACTTTATCGTCTCCCCTCCCCCTACCCGCTCAAATTCACGCTCCTGCAGGACACGCAAGAGCTTCACCTGTGTAGCGGGAGGGATATCCCCAATCTCATCAAGAAATATTGTCCCCCCGTCGGCCAACTCAAAGCGCCCCTTGCGCCGCTCATGGGCCCCGGTAAAGGCCCCCTTCTCGTGACCAAACAGCTCGCTCTCTATAATTGTTTCCGGTAAGGCGGCACAGTTCAGCTTTATAAATGCCTTATCCTTACGGGGACTGTTTTCATGTATGGCTTGGGCGGCCAGCTCTTTACCCGTACCGCTCTCGCCAAGGATAAGAACGGTAGTATTGCTATGCGACACCTGCGGAATCAGACCATAGACCTGAAGCATAACCTTCGAATTACCTATAATATTTTTCGGCCTGAAATTAGCCTTAGGTGTAGATTGAGCAGAGTCATCCTTTTTTTGACTCTTTAATCTCCCCTTTTCAAAACCTACCTGCTGCGTACGGACAGCCTGTGATATAAGGGAGGCCACAATGGAAAGAACATTTAGATCCCCCTCAACAAAGACCTCCTTTGAGAAGGGCCTGGAGCCGCTTAATGCCCCGATAGACTCCCCCTCAAATTTAACCGGCACACAGATAAAGGATCTTTCCTCATCAGCCTCCCCCTTGATAACCCCCGTTCGGTTCAGAAAGAGGGGTTCCTCGGATATACGGGGGACTATCATCGGGTTACCGGTCTCTATAACCCGGCCGGTAACACCCTCCCCAAGTTTATACTTCCCCTCCACCTGTTCTTCCATTGAGAGGCCATAGGCCCCTTCGATAATAACTTCGGAGGTCTCCCTATCGAGCAGGGTTAAAGTCACCCTCTCCATCTGCATATAATCGGCCAAAACATTAAGAACCGCATTAAGTGCCTCCCTTCGATCCGTGGAGGCGTCAATAACGCGGCTCACCGAAGAAAGCATCGCCAATTTTTTAATATTTACGGGCATTATTTTTATCCTAAAATGAAATAATTGTCCAATGTTTCCCTGTATCCTAACACACCATAATGTAGGTAAACCAGGAAAAAAGACAAATTGGTAGTCAATCAATGGCCTTCTCAATTGATCAGAATAATTAAATCCTTTACATATCAATGGGTTAAATAAAAAAACAACCAAGTGGCACAGCAATTGCTCTGATAATACAGGTTACCGGCAGATTAAAATAGATTTAGAATCTGCGGCAACGTTAACCATGACCGAGCTAAGGAGCAAGATATGGCCAGAGTAGTAGTGTTGGGTGCCGGTTTTTCGGGACATACAGCTTCCACCTTTCTAAAAAAGTGGTTGGGAAGCAAGCATGAGGTGATAGTAGTATCACCAAACAGCCGTTGGAATTGGATCCCTTCTAATATTTGGGTTGGGGTGGGGAAGATGAAAAAAGAGGATGTAATCTTCGAACTTGCCCCGGTCTATAAAAAGATAGGGATAGATTATAGACAAGCCAAAGCAGTTTCGATCCATCCTGAGGGGAATAAAAGCGGCAAGAATCCTTTTGTCTCTATAGAGTATACCGACCCGAAGAGGGAGGGGGAGAAAGAAGAGATAGCATATGATTACCTGATTAACGCCACCGGTCCCCAGCTTAAGTTTGGGGCGACCGAGGGATTGGGGCCGGACAGTGGACATACCCTCTCTGTCTGCACCGCCAATCATACCGAAGAAACATCGGGCAGATTAAAAGAGGCCATTAGGAGAATGAAGGGCGGCGAGCACTTAAAATTCGTTATCGGCACAGGACATGGAACCTGTACCTGCCAGGGGGCAGCCTTTGAATATATATTCAACGTTGAACATGTCTTAAAAGAAAACGGCGTTCGGGACAAAGCTGAGCTGACCTGGTTATCCAACGAGTATGAGGTCGGCGACTTCGGCATGGGGGGAATCCATCTCAAGAGAGGGGGATATGTAACCAATAGTAAGATATTTACCGAATCTATCATGTCGGAACGGGGGATAAACTGGATAACTAGGGCCCATGTTTCAAAGATAGAAAAGGATAAGATCTATTATGAACAGCTTGACGGTTCCCAGCATGAGATAGGCTTTGATTTCAGCATGCTTATCCCCCCATTTTCAGGGGTTGGTCTTAAGGCCTATAACGGAGCGGATGAGGACATTACCGA
>JAHJSF010000063.1 GCA_018830405.1 Nitrospinota bacterium
AGGTGGCCGCTGCGTCAGGAGGGGACAACAAACATGATACTCTCCCACAAGGGGCCCCTATTTATAGAAGATATTGCCCGGTGCAGGCAATTTGACAAATCTCAACTTTTAAAAATGGGGGTTGTTTCCCTTCTGGCTATACCCCTTGTGGCGGAAGGAAGAACAATGGGGATACTCTATGTAGATGATTTTAAGCCGAGGCAACTCAACAGCCGAGAATTAAGGCTGGCCGGACTCCTCGGGATGCAGGCGGCCATAGCCTTGGATAAACTTAATATTATAGAGCAGACTCGACAGGAAGCATTCTCAGACGAACTTACTAAACTGTACAACCATCGTTTCTATGCCGGTAAGCTTTTGGAGGAGTTTAATCGGGCCAAGAGATACCACAATAACCTTTCTCTATGTATTATAGATGTCGATCATTTTAAGCATTATAACGACACCAACGGCCACCCGAAAGGGAATAAGGTCTTGGCCGGTATAGCGGCGATATTGACTAGACAGGCGAGAAATTTTGATATTGTCTGTAGATATGGAGGGGAGGAGTTTGCCATTATACTTCCAAACACCGATAAGGAATCTGCCAACAGGTTTGCCTTGCGGGTCTGTAAAAGGGTTGCCGAACATAATTTTGAACACGGGGAGACACAGCCACTCGGTCGGGTTACCATATCGATTGGGGTGGCCACATTTCCGGATGACGGGGCCAGCGTAGAAGAACTTGAAGAGATGGCCGACAAGGCCCTATATAATGCCAAAGAGTCTGGGAGAAATAGGGTCTGTTGTGCCGATAGTTGCGCGGTTGACCTGGAGGAATAAAAAATAGTCTACAAATCTGGGAGCACCTTCCCCGGGTTCATAATATTCTTCGGGTCGATAGCCCCCTTTATCTTTCTCATCACCGATATCCCTGCCTTCCCCACCTCCATTTCGAGGTAGTCTTTTTTTGATATCCCGATTCCATGCTCTCCCGATATGGTTCCCCCCAACTCGATGGTTTGCCTGAATATCTCATCTACCGCCTTTGTGGCCCGCCCCATCTCTTCAATATTTGAGCTATCGGTCATCACATTGACATGAATATTCCCGTCGCCGGCGTGTCCGAAGTTGACTATCAGGATATTATATTTTTCGGCTATAGAATGGAGTTGGTCTATCATTTCGGGGAGTGAGGCGCGGGGAACAGCTATATCCTGATTAAGCTTGGTCGGTTTTAACTTTCTCAGGGTTGGAGATATGCCCCTTCTGGCATCCCACAGATGTTTTCTCTCAATTTCGTCTTTGGCGGTAACAATATCAGTTGCCCCTCCTCTCAGGAGGATATCTTTTACCTTATCCGTTCCTCGCCTAACCTCTTCAACATCCCCATCCAGCTCTATCAGGAGGGTAGCCCCTATATCCTTCCCTATCTCAATATCTATATGGTCTCTTATGATTTCTATGGTAAATCTATCCATAAACTCTATGGTTGATGGGGTTGTGCCGGAGAGGAGAATATCATTTATCGACTTGGTTGCCCCACTAATACTCTTGAAGGAGACAAACAGGGTTGAGGTTGTCTCCGGAAGTGGAAGAAGTTTTAGGATAATTTTATTTATAAGGGCCAAGGTTCCTTCTGAACCAACCATTAGAGAAGTCAGGTTATAACCGGCTACACTCTTAATATTCTTTCCCCCCGTAGATAAAAGGCTCCCATCGGGGAGAATGGCATCAAGCCCCATAACATAATCCTTGGTGACGCCGTATTTTACCCCCCTTGGTCCTCCGGCGCAGGTAGCCACATTTCCCCCAATGGTTGATATATCAAGGCTTGAGGGATCAGGTGGGTAGAATAGTCCCAGCGATTCAACCTCTTTCTGGAGGGTTCCGGTTATTACCCCGGGTTCAACCACGGCCATAAGGTTTTTACGGTCAATCTCGATGATCTTATTCATGCCGGCTACCGATATGACTATTCCTCCCCTAACCGGAACCGTTCCTCCGGCAAAACCCGTCCCCGCGCCTCTGGGGATAATGGGGATATTATGCTCCGAGGCGATCTTTATTACGGATGATATCTCGTCTGCGGTATCTGCCTTCACTATGATATCGGGGAGAGCCTCCTTTATTGAAGCATCGTAGGAGTAGCATATCTTTTCCTCATCCCCGACCAATACTCCGGCGGAGGGGATAATTTCCTTTATTTTTTTAATGACAGCTTTCTCAATCATCTCTTATTCTCTTCCTCCCACTTATCTATCTCTTCTAACAGGGTGGCTAACAGCTCGTCCTCTTTGACCTTCTTGATAATCTTCCCCTTCTTAAAGAGAACCCCCTCACCTTTTCCCCCGCTTATCCCTATATCGGCCTCTCTGGCCTCTCCCGGGCCGTTAACCAGACAGCCCATAACGGCCACCCTTATATCGAGTTTTCTCTCTTTTATCCTCGACTCAACCGCTTCGGCCAGTTTGGCCAGGTCTATCTGGCAACGCCCGCAGGTTGGGCAGGAGATAAGTTCAGGGGTCTCCCTCCTTATATCGAGTGACTTTAGTATTTCATAGGCAACCTGAACCTCTTCCATAGGGTCACCTGTTAAGGAGACCCTTATTGTATCCCCAAGCCCCTCATTAAGAAGGATGCCTATACCTACGGACGATTTTATGGTCCCCGAATATTTTGTCCCCGCCTCGGATATCCCGACATGAAACGGATAGTCTACCCTTTGGGCCAGGGCACGGTAGGCGGCTACCGTTTTATTGACATCTGAGGCCTTGAGAGAAATCTTTATATTGTCGAACCGGAGGTCCTCTAAGTATTTTATCTCCTCCAAGGCGCTCTCCACCATCGCCCCAGCGGTCGGGCCGCCATGTTTGACCAGAAGTGCCTTGGCTATTGAACCGGCGTTTACCCCAATCCTTATCGGGACCCCTTTCTCCTTGGCTGCTACCGCCACCTCGGCCACCTTGACCTTGCTCCCTATATTTCCGGGGTTTATTCTTATCCCGTCTGCCCCCGATTCAATAGATATTATGGCTAACTTGTGGTCAAAATGGATATCGGCGATGAGCGGAATGGTAATATCTCTTTTGATTTTGGAGATCGCCTCGGCCGCTTCAGTGTCAGGAACTGCTACCCTTACTATTTCACAGCCGGCTGAAGTCAGGGCCTTTATCTGTTTTACAGTAGACGCGATATCCCTGGTATCGGTGTTGGTCATTGATTGGACAGATATTTGATGGGAAGACCCTATGGAGATATTCCCCACAGATATACTTTTTGTCTTACGTCTGATTCTAGTGCTTAATTGCATAAATCTCGCTGTAGTCGACCGGCCTTTGGCGTGCCTGGCTTTGTTGTCAATCCTAATATACAACCCCCTATCCCCCTTTGTTAAGGGGGAATAAGGGGGTTGTGCGTTGGTTGTCTTCGTGCCAGCCGCGCCAAATTCTCGGTCTTGATACTGACGCAGAATTATGCAACTAAACACTGGCCAACCTTATCTCCCCCTTTCGGAGCTCACCACTTTTTACCCCACGCTACGAGAGTCTCTTGCAGTTCCTTGATATTGATCGGTTTGGGCAGGAACCCATTCATGCCGACCGAGATTGCCTTTTCCCTATCCTCCTTCATGGCGGCGGCTGTCAAGGCTATTATCGGGATATCTTTACTGATTTCCGTCCTAATCTTTTCGGCGGCCTCCAATCCCCCCATGATGGGCATCCGGAGATCCATGAGGATAATGTCATACTTCCCCCCCTTGGCCTTTTCAAAGGCCTCCTGACCATTGTCGGCCAAGTCAACGGCACACCCCATATTTTTCAGGATTAAGGAGATCAATTTCTGGTTTATGGCATTGTCTTCGGCCACAAGGACGGTTAATCCCTTGTAGAGGAGTTCCTTGGCCATGTGCTTGGTTACTATCTGCCCCTTACCTCTCTTATCCCCCAGAAGTGTACTTATAGTGGCTATTGTCTCATCTTTGGAGAATGGTTTGGGGAGGAAGGCCTCAAAACCACTTTTTTGCACCTCTGCGGCCATACCTATCCTTACCCTACCGGCAATGGCCATAAGTTTTATCCCCTTATAGGTCTCGTTATCCCTTATTTTACGAGCCAATTCAATATAATCCGCCACCGCCTCGGCCTCGGGTATGTTTATCTCTACCATAATTATGTCGGGGAGGCTTTCCCGCTTGTCAGATAGTGAGGCCAAAATATCAAGTCCCTCCCGATAGGATGGAGCCTCAAGGAATGTCGTCCCAATATCTTGGAAAAATAGACGTAGGGCTTTGGCAGTAAACGGCTCATTGTCGATGATGAGAATTTTCTTATCCCTCATCTCTTTTTTGCTAATCGGATCAGTTTCTTTTTCAGTCATGGGGAGTGCTTTATTCAGTTGAGCGGTGAAGATAAAGGAGCTCCCCTCCCCTATCTTAGATTCAACCCATATTCTTCCCCCCATCTTATCAACAATCGATTTGGATATACTCAGACCAAGGCCGGTTCCCCCATATTTTCTGGTGGTAGATATATCCGCTTGGGCAAAGGCCTTGAAGATATCCCTCTTCTTCTCTTCGGGTATCCCGACTCCCGTATCTTTAACCGTAAACTTTAGGAAGATTATCTCTCCTCTTTCCTTCTCTCTTTCTACCTTTAAGGAGATTTCCCCTTTTTCGGTAAATTTAACGGCATTGCCAAGGAGGTTTATCAGTATCTGCCGCAGGCGGGTCGGGTCCCCCTCAAATGTGTGGGGAAGATCATCCCCTATCTCAAAGATAAAGTGGATAGGCTTATTTAGGGCGAGGGCCGTAACTGTTTTAAGGCTCTCTTCAACAATGGTGAGGAGATTAAAATCGATACTCTCCAGGGCGAGTCTTCCCGCCGCCGCCTTCGATATATCAAGGATATCATTTAATATATCGAGGAGGGCGTGACTGCTCGAGTCGATGATATTTACATAATCTTTTTGCTGTTCGTCAAGGATTGTTCCTTTTAAGAGGCTGGCAAACCCGACAATGGCATTCATGGGGGTGCGTATTTCATGCGACATATTGGCCAAAAACTCACTTTTGGCGGTATTGGCCGCCTCGGCAGCGGCAATAGCCGACACAAATTGCTCTTCGGCATTCTTATACTCGGTGACATCTTTTGATATAAGAATAATATCGGTTGTTCCGTCATTGTCCTGAAGGAGAGAGCATGAGGTCAGGACACTAACAATCTCCCCATCCTTGCGGAGCAGTTTCCCTTCATAATTGCCCCCTGAACCCTTTTTGCTGAGTAGGCTTTGTCCTGTAGTCTTTAGGATTTTGACTCCTTTATTACCGGCCAAGATAAGATCAATTGGTTCTCCAATAAGTTCCTTCTCTTTGTAACCTAATAGAGCGAGAATTCCCTTGTTTACCCTTTTGATTTTCCACTCCGGGGTTACTATTATCAATGGGTCGTATATCGCCTCAATTAATCTATTCATGCTCTTATCCATACCTACCTTTGGCCCTCAACCTTGTCGCAGGTCTAAAATACGAAAAATGAAACCAACGGAACAAATTAAAGCACTATATTGCTTTATTGTTTCTAAATGATTGATTTAAAGACTTATCTATGGTGCATTCGTAGCCAGATATCCTTGATATCAATACCCCCGCTTGGTCTATAAAATCTATGTCGGCTACGGCTATATGTTCTTTATCCTCCCTAACCAAGGCAGATATTGTAACCCCGTCCTTGGGGAAGGATTCCCTATATTGGGTGTAGTTGCTGATAAATGCAGGGAGAGACACAGCTCCGTATTTTTCATGTGTCCAGAGTATCATAAGCTGAAAGGCGCTATCAAGAATGAGTGGGTCGGCAGTCCAAGACCTGCGGTAAGGCCTTTCCATCCATTCTGATGGGGAAGGGGCTGAATTTACCTTGGCCGCTATTCCCTTGTCAGAATACCCTATTACCTCTTTTATCCCCTGTAGCTGTGAGCCATGGAAGAGGATGGTCTTATAAAAATCTTCCGGGCTATGAGTATATGGTAATAGTTTGCCAACGGTTACCACTTTAGCAGGTTGAGGCAGGGCCTCCGACATTATTATCTCTCCCGAGGAGTATATTTTTGGTAGCCCCTTCCCCCCCTCCCCCCTGATTTCAGTAGGGACAATATAGTTTCCCCCTTCCCTCTTTATATTTCCCCCAAATATATCGGCCTTTAGAGAATTGTTTCCTTTAATTATCATCCCCTTGAGGATTCTGAGGTTTCTTAGTCCGATAAATTTTAGGCCTGGATTGGCGTGCAGGGCGGCGTGCGACATCCACTCTACAATCATGGCCATTGGGGCAACCTGATTGCCGTTAATGATATGCGATTCCAATATGGGGTAACTCTGGCTATCAAGACTTAGCGAAAGATGTCTCTTTAAAGCTGAGTTGCTCCTTGGAACCTCTTTTAAATCAGATTCATTCTCCCCCTTGGAGTCTCCGGCCTTACCAAGGACAAGGATCTCCACATCCCTTTTGGCGGAGGATATTTCTTCTACGAGATACTCTGCCCCCTCTTTTAGAGGTATTACCCCAATCCCCTCTTTGGTAAATATCTTTTTCAGGGCATCGTTAACCATTCCTCCGTCCCAAGGCCCCCAGTTTACCGAGACAACCCTACAGTTAGGAAGAAGTTTTGATTGTTGCTGAGCCACCTTATTCAAGACCTCATTAGCCGCGGCGTAGTCTATCTGTCCTCTGCGCCCTACCCTTCCGGTAATGGAAGAAAAGAGAACCATAGTCTTCAGTTCACTGCCATCTATCGCCTCTAATATATTAAGCAGCGAGAAGACCTTGGTGGAGAAGACCATCTCAAACTCCTCATCCTTCTTATTTTCGATCTTCTTATCAGCCAAGACACCGGCTCCATGGATGAGGCCTCTTATCTTTCCATATTTTGCCTTTATATCTTGGAGGACTTTGCTAATTGAATCCCTGTTGCGTACGTCGGCCGAATAATAGACCGCTTGGCCACCGACACTATTTATACGGCTGATATTTTCGCTCACCTCTCTATTGCTTAATATAGCCCGATATTTCTGTTCGATTTCCTTGGGGTATAGCTTTTGAGCTGCATGAGAGATTATGCCCCTCTTTATAGCCACCTCATCCTGTAAAACGGATAACCAACTCTCCTCTGTTACGGGGGGGATACTCCTCCCTATGAGAATCATGGTTGCTTTAAATCGTTCGGCTACGGCTACTGCCACCTCGGCCGTTACCCCTCTGGCGCCTCCGGTAACAAGAATTGCATCCCCCTTAGAGATATCAAGTGAAGCGGTATCTTCCCCAAGCCCTTCCTCAATGGTTTTTAAGGTGTATAGCCCCTCCTCCGATATTCCTACCTCGACCGCCCCGTCGTAGAATATTTCATCTGCTATTTTTGAGGCAGCATCCTTGGCTGTTGGAGAAATATCTATGGCCTTACAATTTACCTCGGGGAACTCATGGCCGGCTGTTTTGGAAAGTCCACTCAATCCGCCGGACATAGGATTATATTTACTCCCCTCGCCGAGGCCAAAGAGACCGTCCATAACCGATACGGTGGCAAAAACAGTTTTTGTCTGTTCATTCGCCTTGCGCAACGAAGGGGAGCAAAGGCGGAGTAGTCGGAATGAGTTTAGGATAAAATTATCTTTAATATTCTTGTCTGGAGAGAGGATTATAAGTCCGCCTAAAGATGCGGGGATTTGCAAGGATTCTTGGTTATCGAGGGAGATTACTTCAGCCTCATACCCGAGGGAGGTGAGTCTCTCTTTAATATCCTCGGCCAGAGTTGGGAAGGTATCTGTGATAAGGAACTTAGATCCATCTTCAACAGAGATTCTCTCTCCCCTGTCCGATTCATCTAATTTTATGGCCCGGAGAAGAGACCTGCTTAATGAGTCAAAGCTCTTTAATCTTTTTTTTTTAGGGATTAAGGGGCAAACCTCAGCCATATTGACTTGGGGGGCAAGGAATTCCTTTAGGTCTCTCAAGGTGTTGATCCTCCCCATATCCTCCGGTCTAACGATGGGGGAGTTGGGTAACTTGTCCTGAAGAGAGGAGAGTATCTCCACCTGCTTAATTGAATCGATACCTAAATCTGAATCGAGTCCCATATCGAGTTCGAGCATCTCGGCAGGGTAGCCGGTCTTTTCGGAGATTACCTCAAGGAGCACCTTATCGATATTCTCATTAGCTCCTCTTGTCTCTATCGGAGCTGAAATGGTTGGCTGAGCAGATAGTTGAGGAGCGGTCGATTCGGTTCCCGCGGATAGGAAAGACTCTAGGTCTCTCAGGGTGTTGATTTTCCCCATATCCTCCGGTTTAACAACGGGAGAATTGGGGAGCTTATCCTGAAGTGAGGAGAGGATCTCCACCTGCTTAATTGAGTCGATACCAAGGTCTGAATCGAGTCCCATATCAAGTTCAAGCATCTCGGCCGGGTAGCCGGTCTTCTCAGAGATGACCTCAAGGAGCACCTTGGCAATATCTTCGTTAACCACCTCTGATGCTGAAACAATCGGCTGAGGTACGGATTCAGCGGTAGGGATAAAAGATGGGGGAGGAGTAGTAACAATAGCCTCTTCATAGTCGTATGAAACGTTTTGCGGAGTGCCTGAAATAAGGCCATTCTGCTGCCTTATAAGTTCCAGCATATTATTTTGGGATATCTCCTGATTCTTCAGGAATTGATGGTGGAGCTTGGCAGTCTCCTCCTGCATCCTTTGCAGGGCGGTCATATTTCTCTGGGTAGCCTCTAAGAGCCCTGTCAAAGGAATATTTTTTTGAACTGAAACACTTGCCCTTATTGCGCCATTATCAACCCCTCTTTCCGCATCCTGAGTGACGGCACTTTTGTCTATCCTATCCTCTTTCAAAAAATTTCTCCTATCGCTGCCCGTATCCCGTTTCGGCTGATTATTATTTATTTCTATGGCCTTTTTCTCAGCCTCTTTTATTCTATTGGAGGGGCTTCTATAGTTCGCCCCCGATATCTTAACCGTCATGGTTGGTTTGCCATTTTTAGGCAAACTCGTATCTATCCCTTTATTCCATTCCTTTAATTTTACCTCGTGTCCCAGAGCCGCAATATGGGCGATGGTTGTGGCCATGTCATATATACTGGAGCTTCTTCCGGAAGAGGCATCACTGGAGAAGGCCTTGTGGGGGCGGTTTCCCAATATACCCCTGACCAGACCGGAAAGCCTATTCCCGGGTCCAACCTCTACAAATGTCTGGACTCCCGACTTATACATATTGTCTATCTGATCAACAAACTCTACCGGCCTAACCAGCTGGCTGGCCAGCAGGGAGCGGATCTCGGCCACGTTTCTCGGATATTCGAGGGCGGTGCTGTTGGCAAAGACGGCTATTCGGCCGGTGGCGAATTTGACAGTCTTTAAGGTATCCTCAAAAGGTTTTCTGACCGCTGAGACAAGCTTGCTATGAAAGGCGGAGGAGACCATAAGCTTTTTGTTGCTGAAATTATTATCGGAGAATATTGTGGCCGCCCTGTTTATCTCCGGTTCAGCACCCGATAGAACCGCCTGGGTTGGTGAGTTTTTGTTGGCGATAACGAGATTAAGGGCCTCTTTCTTGATAAGTTCTTCAATAGCCTTAAGGGCCCCGCGAACCGCCAGCATCGCCCCCGGTATGGTCGTGCACTCGGCCATAAGTTTACCCCTTATGGCCGATATGGTGTGGAAGACCCTCTGGTCATAACAATCCGCCGCGCATAGGGCTGTCAACTCACCATAGCTATGACCGGAGATACTTTCGGGAGAGACCCCGAAATCGGCCAAGGTATTGTAAAAACCTATACTTACCGCCCCGATGGCCGGCTGGGCTATCTTGGTATCACGAAGTGCCTTCTCTGCCTCTTTCATCTTGGCTTCGTCCGAGACATCTTTCGGGTAGATATAGTCTGTCAGGAGTTTTGTGTTTCCCTTAGAATGCTTGGCAAACATGCTGTTTGCCTCTAAAAGAACCTTTTGCACCTTGGGGAAGGCGCAGGCTATATCGCGGAGCATTCCCACATATTGAGAACCTTGCCCCGGGAATATTATTCCCAGTTTCCCCAGTTTTTTTCCCGAGGAAAAATAGGCCCCGTCTCCGGTTTCCCAAAATGGTTCTTCAGGATGTGTATCTATCATCCTGAGGGCACTATTGATTATCTTACCCAGATTATTCCGGCTAAGGTCGACCGCAATGGTTAGGCGATAAGGGTCTTTAAGAGAAAAGGCCTTGCGGCTCTCTGCCGCCCTATGGTGAAACTCATTGGCCGGCATATCGAGAGACCACTCCTTGAGGCGTCTTTTAAGGGTAGAGTATCTATCGGCGGAGAATGAGAGTATCTCAACATTCCTGTCCCACTCAATCTCCTTCTTTTCTTTATGATATTCCTCTAAAACGCAGTGGAAGTTGCTCCCCCCAAAACCGAAGGCACTCACTGCCGCCCTTCTCGGGTGTTTCTTGTTTGACAGCCAAGGTTTCTTTTTTGTGTTTACATAAAAAGGGCTTTTCTCTGATTTTAAAGGCGCTAAAGGCGCTGTTACGTTATTTGTAGGAGGTAGAACCTTGTTATGCAAGGCCAGGACAGCCTTTATAATCCCGGAAACGCCGGCCGCCGCCTTAGTGTGGCCTATCTGAGACTTTACTGTACCCAAGGCACACCACCTACTATTACCTTTGCTCCCCTCAGAATAGACATCGGTTAAGGCTTCAAGCTCAACCGTATCCCCCACCTTTGTCCCTGTTCCATGTGCCTCTATAAGTTCAACCGTATCAGGAGAGATATTTGCTACCTCGTAGGCCCTCTTCAGGGCCTTGGTCTGTCCGGCGCTGCATGGGGCGTATATAACCTTTCCTTTGCCGTCACTGGAAGAACCGATGCCCTTGATTACGGCGTATATATTATCTTTATCCTGTTTGGCATCTTCGAGCCGTTTCAGAACCAATATCCCCAAACCTTCACCGAGGATAGTTCCGTCACTCTTTTCATCAAATGGCCTCGCCTCCCCCGTTGGTGAGAGGACATGTGTTTTACTGAAACACATATACATAAATATGTCGTTAAAGGTATCTACCCCTCCGGTGAGAACCATATCGGAGTTACCCGAGGCAAGCTCCATGGCGGCCATATGAAGGGATGTCAGGGAAGATGCGCAGGCGGCATCAACGGCACAGTTTGTCCCGCCAAGGTCAAAGTAATTGGCAATACGCCCGGCGATAACATTGCCGAGAAGACCGGGGAAGGAGTTTTCCTGCCAACCGACAAACGAATCGGATATCTTATCTACAATGCGATCCACTTTCTCTTTGGGCATGCCTTCTTCCCTCAGAGCCTTTTTCCAAACGGGATGAGCCAGGCGGGCACCTAAAGGGATAACAAGTTCCTGAGCACCGGTTACACCTATAATTACGCTCGTCCTATCCTTGTTAAATTTTCGGCCATCCTTACCGTAACCGGCATCCTCAAGGGCCTTTTTGGCCACCATCAGACCAAGAAGCTGCGATGAATCGGTGGCCTCAATATTGTTAGGAACGATACCGAAATCGATAGGGGTGAAATCTACCGGGTCAAGAAAGCCCCCCTTGGTAGAGTAGGTATGATCCGGTTTTTTGGGGTCGCTATCGTAATAGTCTTCCAACTTCCAGTGGGTGGGGGGAATATCGGTTATGGCGGAAACCCCCTCCTTGATATTTACCCAATAGCTGTTTAGGTCTTTGGCCTTAGGGAGCATACACCCCATGCCTACTATGGCTATAGGGGCAAACTCGCGTGCCTTCTTCTCTTGTTTATCAGGCTTCAATCTATATATCCCTTAATTTGCTCAATGCTTTTTGGTCTTACGGCTGACAGACCCTCAGGCAACGATACTCCCTGTCTCCTTAAATCGGCCTGACGAATGGCCAGCGCCCCGCCATGCAGGAGATTTAGAGCCAAGGTAACGACCTTTCTATTCTCATATCTTTCCAGAAAGGAACCTTTGGCCCACTCATTGAATGAGCCCATCGAAGGGCCGCACCATATCTGGTAGTCTATCTTTCTCTTTGGGTCTCCCGAGATGGCCCAGCCGGAACTCTGACCGAGATACCAGCGGAAGACGAGGGCCATCTTATGTTTTTCATCCATCTCCCCCCTTTCAACCTGAGAGGGGTCGCGTTTCATAAAAAATGCTCTGGTATCCGCCCATATATCTTCGAGCGGCGCAGAAAAAATTTTATTTTCAAGCATATCACGTTCTGTCTTAGGAAGGGAATCTAAACCTTTGTAATTTAAATATAGTTGGCGCAGCTTTTCCCCCCTCATGGCGAACATTGTTCCCCGCTTCAAGACCTGCACCTTTCCCCCCATCTCAAACATATCTGCCGCCGGGGCCATAGTAACATCGGCCTGCCCTGTCTCCTCCAGCATCTTCCTGACTGTATCCGATGTCCCAGATTCTACGCAAGACTGGTTGATACTCCCGGTAACGATATAGGCAGCCCCCATGGCAAACATGGCCGCCACTGCTTCGGGAGAACCTATGCCCCCTCCCCCGCCAACCCTCAATCTCTGCTCAAAACCATATTCAGACTGCATCCTATCCCTGAAAGAGATTATAGTTGGGATTAGGGCTAGTGCGGGACGGTTGTCGGTATGCCCCCCTGAATCGGCCTCGGCCGTTATATCCTGGGCCATTGGTATCTCGGCGGCCAGGGCGGCCTCCTCCTCGCTTATCTCCCCCTTGGCCAGCAATTGGGCAACCATATCTTTAGGAGGAGGCGCGAAGAATTTTGAGGCCACCTCTACCCTGGAGACCTTGGCAATGACACGGTTTGGGGTTACAACCTTTCCATGGCCATCTCTTCTTAGGCCTGTAATACGATAACGGACAAGAGGCAGGGTGAGATTTATATAGGCGGCCGCCTCAACAAGCCTTACCCCAGACTTAAGATACTCCTCAACAAGGGCGGCCTCTAAGTCCTGTTCGTTGGGGCTATGGATTAGATTGAAGCCGTATGGTTTCCCCCCCATTAGGGAGGATATATGGGCAACCTTTTCCTTAACATTTTTAAGGGAGAGCCCGGCCGTTCCGAAGAAGGCCAGCATGCCGTTATTCCCCATCTCCTCTACTATCTCAACCGAGGTTATCCCGTTGGCCATCCCTCCTACAATGTAGGGGTATCTTATCCCGACATCTCGGCAGAAGGCGGCATCCCCCATCTTTTCAAGTCTGATGGGGGGAAGATAGGCCTGGGCGGGATATGAACCTTCAAGTTTTGCCCCATCTCCCAAGCTAAGGGTCCCCTCATTGGAGGCGGCTAACTTTCCGTTAACCACTACGATATAGAGAGGTTGGCTGATATTGGATATCAGCTCTCCCATAAGAGATATATCGGAAAGAGGGGAAGGATTATTTCCCTTCCAATAGCCGATGATATTTCCCTCTACAGATAAATTTTTTTTCATTATCTTTCTTCTTTATTCCCCCTTAACAAAGGGGGATAGGGGGTTGTATTTGGAGAGGCCATTTTAACAGCAACCTGTCCGCCCAATCAAGGATGACAAAATTTCAACCTAAAACTAACAGATGTTATACTTATCCGATGAATGTAAAAGAAATTATACCCCTTTTTAAGGCCGACCTCCTACTTGTTGAGGGGTGTATGACCGACAATTTCAGGTCTGATATCCCTCTAATACCAACCGTCAGTAAATATCTGGCCGATAGTGGGGGAAAACGCCTCCGCCCACTACTCCTACTAATCTGCTCCCGTCTGACCGGCTATTCTTCAGAAAGGGATAAAGACCTTAATATAAAATGTGCCGCCGCTCTAGAATATATCCATATAGCCACCCTATTGCACGATGACGTGATTGATACCGCAGATATGAGACGGGGACGAAGTTCGGCCAATGTCAGGTGGGGGAACAGTGCCAGCGTCCTTGTGGGGGATTATCTCTTTGCCAAGGCATTTTCTATCCTATCCCAAAGGTCAGACCCGCGGGTTATGCAGACCATCTCAAGCTCCACCGTCTATCTCACGGAGGGGGAGGTAAAACAGTTCAACAATCTCCACAATATAAATATATCCACAGTAGATTACTACGATACAATAGAACGAAAAACAGCCGCCCTTCTCGCCGCAGCCTGTAAGGTGGGAGGTATTATCGGCGGCGGGGGCGATGAGGAGATAGATAGACTGGAATCTTTTGGACGCAACATCGGGGTTGCCTTTCAGCTTATAGATGACCTTCTCGACTACACCTCTAACGAGGAAAAGCTCGGGAAACCGGTCAATGACGACCTCAAGAGGGGCAACGTTACCCTTCCCCTAATATATCTTTATGAGAAGAGCAGCGATAAAACCAGAAAAGAGATAGAGAGAGCTGTATCGGGAGAGGCGGAAGAGAATGAGATTGCCAAGGTTGTTCAAATGGTAATGGATAGCGGCGCGGTAGAGTGTCTTTTAGGGGAGTGCCAAGGGTATATTGCCTCGGCCAAAGAGTCTATAGCCCCCTTGGGGCAATCAGAATATACAAAATATCTTGAGGCCATTGCCGACTATGTGATGGAAAGGGAGATATGATGGGAGACAATTCTTCTCCGTTGGTCAAACTTGCCAGGGACACAATAGCCCTTTACCTTAAATCAGGGCAAAGGCTGATACCGGGGCAAAATATAATAGAAGAGTTTAGTAGCCCCAGCGGGACATTTGTCTCCATCAAGAAAGAGGGGCGTCTTAGGGGGTGCATAGGGACATTCGGGCCGACCAAGGAAAACATTGCGGAGGAGGTAGTCAGTAATGCCATCAGCGCCGCTACCAAAGACCCGCGTTTCCCTCCTATTACCGAATCGGAGCTGGACGGCCTTGATATATCAGTGGATGTGCTGACATCACCGGAAAAGGTTAAAAGCAAAGAAGAATTGGACCCAAAA
>JAHJSF010000006.1 GCA_018830405.1 Nitrospinota bacterium
ATTTTTATCTGGCCTATTCTCCCGAGCGGGAAGACCCGAATAATAAAAACTACTCCACCGCTACCATCCCCAAAGTAGTGGGGGGATGCGGCAATAACAGCCTTAAAATGGCCGTGGCCCTATACAATACCATTGTCGTTAAGGTTATTCCGGTATCTTCGGCGGCAGCTGCGGAATCTTGCAAGTTACTCGAAAATATATTCCGCTCGGTTAATATAGCCTTGGTTAACGAGATGAAGATGTTGTTTGACCGGATGGGGATTGATATCTGGGAGGTGATTGAGGCGGCCTCGACCAAACCTTTTGGTTATATGCCATTTTATCCCGGTCCCGGATTGGGGGGGCATTGTATCCCCATAGACCCCTTCTACCTTACCTGGAAGGCCCATGAGTATGGAATGTCGACCAGGTTTATTGAATTAGCCGGGGAGATTAATGTCTCGATGCCTCACTATGTTGTCAACAAGTTGGCCGACGCCCTTAATGACAGGAAAAAGAGTATAAAGGGGAGTAAAATATTGGTCTTGGGCCTGGCCTATAAAAAAGACATTGATGATGTCAGGGAGTCGCCATCGTTGGAACTTATAACTTTATTGACGGAACGAGGGGCCAAGGTTGATTATAACGACCCTTACGTCCCCAAGACTCATAAGATGAGAAATTATGATTTAGGGATGAAATCTGTTCCCCTTACTAAGGCCAATCTCAAGAAGTATGATTGTGTCCTTATTGCCACCGATCACTCGGAATATGATCCTGATTTTATTGGTCAACACGCCAATTTGGTAGTTGATAGCCGAAATATGATGAAAAAGGCCCGGAGGAGAAAGAATATTGTAAAGGCCTGATAAGCGCGGGATGAATCAATCTTAGGAGAGATGTATGCGTAGCGAAGGAGAGGGGCATAACGAATTAGAGGATATCTTGCAGGAAAAACTACAGCAGCATATATCCAATATTAGACACCTCGAAAACGGCAATCTCTACAATATGGTCATTAATATGGTCGAGGAACCCCTGATAAGGTTAGTGCTTCAAGAGACAGGGGGAAATCAGGTCAAGGCCGCGGCCATACTGGGGATAAACAGAAACACCCTAAGAAAAAAGATTGTTGACCGAAAAATCAATACTTAGAGTATAGGAAAAACTACTCTTTGATGTAGCGAATTGGCGCCCCGATGTTGGTTTCTTTTTTGCTATCAATAACTATGGCGGTTGATGTTTTATCCCCAACCCTGAATACTTGTATTTTAGACAGTATCTCTATCGGCAGAGTAGTGGTTTTTCTGCTAAATCTCTCTCCCGTTTTAACCTCTTTCCCCTTCTCATAGACGATAAAGATATCTCCCGGGAGGACATCCTCTTTCTTGCCGGCGTCTATATAAACCACGTCACCGCGGCCGTAGGTGCTTCTCTCATCCTTGCCTTCTATGATGTATCCCTCTATTTCCCTGTCTTTTTTGGCGGCTGTCGGGTCATACCTGTTATCATTGGAGTCTGTTTTCTTTATCAGGTAGTCCCCCAACTCTATATTGCTATAGGAGGTTAATACTTCAACCGTTGAATTGCTGTCGCCTATGTTGGATACCACCGCTACTCCAACCTCTTGGACAAGTATCCCCATATTCTTTCCGGTAACGGGATGCCTGACCCTCCGCATCTCTTTTAGGACGGTAAAAATATCCCCCTTCTTGACATTTTTCCCGGATATATCGGTGTATATCGTGTCTCCCTTCCCAAATATAACTTTATCTTCAATCCCGTGTATAATAACCCCGTCCCATTTCTCATTATCGCTGATATAACCGGATTTGGCGTAGAGGGACTCTGATACTATTGGCAAAGGGGGCGGTTCCGGTTTGGCCACAACGTTTTTGACAGGGGTGTCATCGACTATCTCCACAACCTCTTTATCAACGAAACTGCCGGGGATCAATATCCTATCTCCCGGGTATATAAGATCAGGGTTATCTATATAGTCGTTATTTTCCCATAGATAACGCCATTTATAAGGATCTTGGTATTCCTCATCGGATAGTTTCCACAGATGATCCCCCTTCTTGACAAGATATACCTCCGGAACCTTTATAACACTTTTTACCTCGGCGGCTTCGGGGAGATTACTTAATAAGGGGGAAAAACCCATAAGGAGAGGCAAAACAAAAAGAGCCTTCCTAATATGTCGCGTTGTCTGGTTCTCTAATCTGTTCATTTTATAAGATAGAGCCTAAAAAGTATGTGAAGAAGTTTTACTTTTACTGTAGCTGATTAAGCTTTTGCCTAGCCAGGCCAGCTACCCTGGTTCCGGGGAACATCTCTATAACAAGGTTAAGACTATATATGGCCGACTCATTATCCCCGAGAATTGACTGGGTATAACCAACCTTGAGTAGGGCGTCGGGCGTTTTATTCCCGTTCATCTTGGCCGACTCATTAAAGTGTTTCAGGGCGTTTTGGTAATCTTTGACGGCGTAATAGCATTCGCCTGACCAGTAGTGGGCATTGTCGGCAAAATCATGTTCCGGATACTTTTCCAGGAAATATTTAAAAACGGTAATACCCTTATAGTACTCTCCCGAGGTTACATAATTGTATCCCTTCTTATAGAGCATGGGCGCGGAAAGAGTATCCAGCTCAGCCAGAAGTCCTTGTTCGTTCTCGGGCCTAGTGGGTTTGTCGCTTGTCTCAACCTTAGGAGAAGGAGGTGTTTCTTCCCCATCATAATAGTCCCGGTCCATTTTCCTATTATCCGCAGGCCCCTTCTTATCAAGGTGGTCCACCATGGTCCCCATAGATGCCTGCTGGGCCTCAAGGTCGCTTATAATCTCTTTAAGTTCGGAAACCTCCTTATTAAGGGTTTCTACCTCTATTCTTAATGCCTCATCCTGCCCCTGTGTTCTGGCTGCGCAACTATAGAAGAAAGAAAGGGAGAGAAGACATACTGCTAACCTAAGAACCTTATTATCTGCGGCGAATGTTTTCATGGGACTATCCTAAAAATCAATTTTGGGATTAAATGTTTTAACAAGAACAATTGGTTAGATTGTATATTTGTGTGCCTATCTTGTCAATGAGATATAGGTAGTCGGCATTATAGACAGATCTAACGGACGAATTTGTTTTGACAAATTTTCCGGGCACAGTGTTGTCAACAAATAGAATTGTCCGGTTTTGTAGCAAATAAACTGTCCTGTTTGCAGCTACTTGATATTAAGCGGCTTTCTTATCAGAATTGTTGACCTCCTTTCCCTGTGAATTATATGTTGCCAGTTTTCTATGTCCG
>JAHJSF010000007.1 GCA_018830405.1 Nitrospinota bacterium
CCGACCAGAAGGGCAACGGCCAGCCCCGGCCCTGAGGTTACGGCCACCAGGTCTATATCGGAGAGTTCAACCTTAGCCTTGTGTAGCGCCTCTTCAGTTACTCCCCCTATATTCTCTATATGTTTGCGGGAGGCCAGCTCCGGCACAATCCCCCCGTGACGTGAGTGGGTGTCGTGCTGCGAGGCGATTGCATTGGAGAGAATCTTCCTCCCATCCTCAACAACTGCGACAGAAGTCTCATCGCAGGAGCTCTCTATTCCGAGTGTTAGCATATTTTTCTTAATCTTATCTTGGTTTTCGAATAACAATTACAGGGATTAAAGATATCAGATATGGGATGGAAAGGGAACATTTGGGGTTTTTCTCCCTTTCTTGCTCGTCCAAGAAAGGGAGAAAAGAAGACGGCCATCATTGTTTTAATGGCTTGAAATGACGGTTGGTTTCGGTGCCTAAAAAAACTCGCTTCGCTCAGACAATTTTAGGCTTACTCCCTCAACCAATCTATTTCAACCCTAAACAATGAAATGGCGGTTGGTGCGCCGAAGCCGCGGAGGGTAAGGGGTAAATCTTGGTTTGCTTTCAGGAGCACCTATTGTATCATGTAGCTGGATAGAAAATTTTTGGGGGAGTAAAATATTAAAATTGAATTGTTTTAATCTATAACCTTATTCTGGAAGGGGTCAAACATGAATACAGAATATACTGCTATGGTCAAGCAAGAAGGTGATTGCTGGATTGGGTGGATAGAAGAATTTCCGGGAGTGAACTGTCAAGAGGATACTCGTGAGGAATTAATGGAAAGTCTTCGGGTTACACTGAAAGAGTCATTGGAGTTCAACCGTCAAGATGCCTTAGCGGCAGTAGGGGCTGGTTATGCGGAAGAAAAAATCGCCCTATGAGGCGTAATGACCTTCTTAAGTATTTACGAACTCAAGGATGTGAACTTGTAAGAGAAGGGGGTCGCCATTCATGGTGGTGGAATCCAAATCAAAATAGACGTTCATCTGTGCCAAGGCATACCGAAATAAACGACATTCTTGCAAGAAAGATATGCAAAGACCTTGGGGTAAAACCTATAAGGTAAGTCCCGTTCCAAGCCTAAAAATGAAAAGGTGGCTAAAGGCTAGGCGGTATTTATGTTTTATTCACCACCTAGCTCTCGTTTAACCCGAAAAAGTCAAACACTATCCTGATTTGTGGCCGTTATAAATGGGGCTTTATTCGTAAACTCTCAGTTGGACTCCCATGAAGGACACGAGCAGCCATATTTTGTGGCTACCCCCTTCTTGAAAACGTTACACCAAAAATTGGCCCCCTCTCCATAGTCTTCGGCGCTCTTACCCTGCGGGAAATTCTCATCTGCCTGTTTGCAGCCGGCACAACCGTTCATCTCCTGAAATTTAGTAATCTCCGCCATATCGTCTTACCTCCGCTAAGATCTATTATTGCCTTCCCGCCAGTATACTATTTTACTATAGACCCAACCCTATTCCCTGTTAAGTCCCTTTTTGACAACCTCAGCGGGAAGGGCGCAGTTTCCCTCCCGCCGCATTATACCGCTGGAAGTTATATCCTTAATTCTGAAGCAATGTGCTGAAGGATACTTGTCACCTTCATCTTGGCAAGACCTATGGACGCGTCGCCTTTCAGAATGAGAACAAGGTTGACATGAGCCTTACCGGGCTGCGTTTTAAAGTGATCAGTGCCTTCATTGAAACACTCAACTATAATATGCGCCTGCTCTGTCTCTACATGCACAAAGTCTCCCATCCCCAGGCCCATTTCCGTTGATACCTTTTTGGCGTTCATAAGAATGTTGTTGGCCATGACCCCTGTCTTCTTCAAATTATGCGTGCTTCCCTGTGCTTCTAACACCGCAATGGATTCTCCTGCCGGGGTGTATATGGCAACCCCGTCAAAACCATCAATTGAAGCAAATTCTTTTAACTTGTCCTGAATAGCCATGATGTTTATCTCCTTTTTGTTTAGATTTATATTACCAACCTCAAAAAATAAACCTTCTGCATCACCCTCTTTCTTTACTGTTGAATTATCATCTCCCCTCCTTTCATTGTCCGGATTTACAAGTTTATTGGCGACCTCGCCTATTACATCTTCGATTGTGGCTTCAGCAAGTACCATTTTATTTTCATCCTTCATCCTGGAACTCTCCAGTAAAATGTGGCTCAGGGTTGATTTTATGCGTTTGCTCCTTTTTTTGTAGACATCAAACGTTATCTTTGCGTCATTCCAACCTATAATTTTGTAGGCGGCTTCTTCCCCTTTCAGCGGACCGGTTTCAGCATCCTGCATTTCACCCTTCACAAAATAAAGAGTACCGGTCATTCCCTGCGCCCTGATGTTCAGCGCGCATGTTTTTTCCTCTATCTCCATAAATTGAAGGAATGACGGCAGGGCTATACCGCTTATATGCCCCTTTGATGCTGCATCAAGCGCCGCAGTGATTTTTTCCCCCAACTCCTCAAAATCTACGGGTTGTTCTATATATTGGACAGCGCCGAGCTTGAGAATCCTATCTTCAATGGCAGGCGTTCCAAAAGCGGTCATTACAATTACCGGTATCTTGGGATAGTTAGTGACGACAAAGGCGAGCAATTCAAAACCGTCCATTACCGGCATCTTGAGGTCGGTAACAACCAGGTCAACATCGATCATTTGTATTGTCTCTACTGCCACCTTGCCGTTTTCAGCTAAAATCACTTCATATCCTGCGGGCCTAAGCATGGCCTCAAGAAGTTTCAGATTTTTAGGTTCGTCATCAACACAGAGAATTTTTAGTTTTACATTAGCCATAAAGCCCTCTTAGTTTAAAAATTTTCTAATTATTTCCGGCAGTGCTACCGGGTCTATCGGTTTTGGCATATACGCGTCAAACCCTGCCGAGAGACATTTTTCCTTATCGCCCTTCATGGCAAAAGACGTTAAGGCTATGACCTTTATCCCCTTTGTTTTAGGATTTTCCTTAAGTATCTTTACCGCAGAGAGTCCGTCCATAACCGGCATTTGTATATCCATTAGTATCAAATCAGGCATATTCTCGTTGGCCATTCTGATTCCTTCGCTGCCGTCTGCGGCCTCTATGACCTCATAGTTAAAATGTCTGAGAACGTCTATTAACAGGATGTGATTTTTTTCGTTATCTTCTACAATAAGTATTTTATGGGGCATGGGTCACCTCTATTAAAATTGTTGGCTCTTTAACTCCCCTCCTTAGTTAAGGAGGGGCAGGGGTGGTTGGGTTCGAAAACTTACCACCCCTGCCTTCGGCCACCCCTCCTAAAATAGGAGGGGAGCTGTTGAACTATGAGGTTGTATTTTACTCCCCTTCATCCTCCTTAACCAATTCCCCCTCTTTTTATAGTGGAAGTGTAAAGGCGAACTTACTTCCTTTTCCAAACTCACTTTCAGCCCAAATTCTTCCTCCGTGAAGCTCCACGAGCTTCTTTGTCAGCGCCAAACCGAGACCTGTCCCCTCATGCTCTTTTGTATATGCCGGCCCGCCAAGCTGTGTAAATTCGGTGAAGAGCCTTGGCATGTCTTCAGGTTTAATTCCGATACCAGTGTCCTCCACGGAGATTTCGATAAATCCGGCCTCCCTTTTTGTAGATAGTTTGACAGAACCCCCGTCCGGAGTGAACTTTACGGCATTGCTTAAAAGGTTAATTAATATCTGCTTAATTTTCCTCATATCAGCTTCAACCTCTATCTCGGGGTCCTGTTTCATTTCAAGGGTCAAAATAATATTGCGCTTCATCGCCTTTTCTTTAAGCATCGTCATGGAGGCCTGAAGTATATCTTTTAACCTGAATCTCCTCTTGGCCATTTCTATCTTGCCGGCCTCAACCTTTGAGATGTCCAATATACCATTAATAAGCCCGAGCAGGTGATTTCCGCTCTCTTCAACATAACGCACATACTCACGCTGTTTTTCATTTATAGGCCCGTAAAATTCCTTCAGTAAAACGATAGAGAACCCTATGATGGAATTCAACGGGGTACGAAGCTCATGTGACATATTGGCCAAAAAATCCGATTTGGCCCTGTTTGCAGCTTCGGCAATCTGCTTCAAGTCTTCAAGCTCCCGAGACCTTTCCATTATTTTTTGTTCAAGCCCATCTCGCAATATCAGAGCTTTCTGCAATTCTTCAGACATATGATTAAAGGAATTGGCCAGAATCCCTATCTCGTCATTTGAGCTGACGTCTGCCTTAAAAGAGAAATTGCCTCTGGCTATCTCATCTGTAGCTTCAACAAGCGTGTTCACAGACCCGGTTATGCTCTCGATGATTACATCTGCGGAGGTGACTCCAATGGCGATGGTGATAAGCATTGCAATAGCAAGAACAATATTTATCTTTCTTGCCGCATTGTGGGCAGAGTTTTTCGCCTGACTAATGTCTGCGCTGGTTATCGCCTGGATTTCATCGTCCAGAATATCATCCAGCTCTTCGCGCATCCGCTCAAACCTTGCCAGAGTCTCTTCTTTTGTTTTATCTAGTGTGAGAACGTCCTTAACAAGCCTTATGCTTTCTTCAAAGAGAGCGCCAAGCTGCGCCACCCATTGCTGTTCTTCTGAAGAGAGTTTCAGGTTTTTGTATTCTTCAAGGTCTTCTCTGAACTCAAGCGCATCCTTATGAATGCGCTCTTCAATCGCTCTGCTGTGGGTTCGCCAGTAGTTGGCCAGGCCCTTGGCTATCTCGTAAGCGTTGATCTCCATTTCAGAAGAGGTCCGCCTCTTGTCATCAGCTTGAGGGTCAGCCGGTTTAATTGATATCTGGATATGGTCATCCAGAATATCGTCAATCTTATCGAGCTTTTTGGCGAAGGCGTTTATCTTGCTGGTCTCCTCGTCTTCAATCTTGATAAGCTCTTCTGCCAGCGCTATAAATTCAGCGTAGCCCTGCTCTACCTTGATTGCTAACCCGGTTTCCTTTTCTGTTTCGGCAAATTTGCGGAATATTTTCTGAAAATGTTCAAAGTCTTTCTTATTATCTTTAATGCGTTCAAGGTGTTTCGGGTCGCGGTCGTGGAGATAGCCGAGCACGGCAAAGCCTGTGCCGATAAGGTTAATCTCCATCTCATAAGCTGCGGCGCTGCTTGGCTCTTCTGCCTCTGTGATAAGCTTTATTTTTTTATTGATGCTCATAGTTTGAAAGATGGAGAACAATCCGAAGACCGCAAACAGAGTCAATAAAGCCGCTGTGCCCAATATCAATTTCTTTTTAATTGTCATGGTCGTCCTCATAATTGAGCCGCCATTTTCGGGGGGGGGAGGGGGGGGGA
>JAHJSF010000064.1 GCA_018830405.1 Nitrospinota bacterium
GGTAATGAGTCTGTCAGACGAATTAAGCCCCTGGCCAAGTCTACCCATGATAGTTCTGTGGTAACAGAGATAGGGATGTTTGGCGGGATGTATGACCTGGTAGAAATATTAAGAAAATATAGGCATCCTGTCCTTGTGCAGAGCATAGATAGTGTGGGGACAAAGCTGATGATAGCCAATATGATGAATACCCACTACTCTATCGGAGTAGATATGGTGGCCCATTCGTGCAACGATATCCTTTGCCAAGGGGCGAGGCCGATCACCTTTCTCGACTATATCGCCGTAGATAAACTTGACCCTGATCACGTAGAAGAGTTGTTCAAGGGGATGGCTGATGCCTGCCGAGAGACCGGTATGGCCATTATAGGGGGGGAGATTGCCGAGCTTCCCGGAGTATATTCTAAAGGGGAGTATGACCTTGTCGGTTCTGTTACCGGCATTGTCGATAGGGATAAGATAATATCAGGCAAGGATATAGTGGCCGGAGATATTGTTGTGGGCCTGGCCTCAAGCGGCCTCCACACCAACGGTTACTCCTTGGCCAGAAAGGTTCTCTTCTCGGGGGCATATGATGCCCATGATAAGGTAGATGGGGTAGGGGTTCTTGGAGAGGTTCTCCTTGAACCGCACCGCAACTATACCAATCTTGTTCATACCCTTATGGAAGCGGTTGACATTAAAGGGATTGCTCATATTACCGGAGGGGGGCTGATAGAGAATGTCCCCAGGATATTGCCAGAGGGATGTTCCGCCTTGATTGATAAAGGGGCCTGGGAGGTTCCCCCCATATTTAAACTTATAGGGGAGGTTGGTAATGTGCCTAAGGATGATCTGTATCGTACCCTCAATATGGGGATAGGGATGGTGCTGATTGTATCGCCGGAGGATGTTGATAGACTCCTTAAGGGGATGTCTCCCCTTGATTATTACTATGGTGTTATTGGAGAGATAAGAGACGGTAACAGGGGGGTTGAGTTTAAATAATTACTATTATGGCTCTCTTCACTTTGCCCAAACCGCAACAAATTTCTTAGGAGTTTTGAATGTATATTCTTCATACCATATTAGGGATAATATTTTTGATATTCTTCGTTTCCTTCTCATACATGAACTCGAAACCTGTTAATCTTGTCTACTATAAATGGCATCTCGACAATATTCCCCTCTACTTTGTGGTTATTGCCTCTTTTATGGGGGGGGTGCTTATAACCTGGCTCAATGAAATATTTGAACGCCTTAGACTCCATATGATTATCTGGAAGCAGAAGAGGAAGATAAAAGAGTATGAGAAAAGGCTCGATGAGCCTGATAATCAGGCGGGGAAGTCAGACGATGGGGAGGATGAGGTTGATGCCTTACCCCCGGAATAGGAGGTTATTTCCCCTTTTTTTTCTTGCCGGAACCACCGCCATTGTCAGAGTCGAGATATTCCATAAGCTCCTCTTCGTTCTTTAGGTGTATATCAAAGAAATCCCCCCAATGTTCACACGATGAGCTGCTGAACTGTCTGCATATTAGGGGGCGGTTTTCATAATCTTTACACAGGTAATCCTTGCCGAGATTGTCACACTTCTCATTCACCAGTATGTACCATCTGTTGCTTTTTACGTATATCTCTATGTTTTTATGAAGGATATAAAAACGGAGTTCTTCAATCTCCTTCTTGGTTTGCGGCTTGTGTGTTGGTATAGATATTCCCGTGCAGCAGAGCCCCTGACACTTTTTTAAACATAACTCTATCTCTTTGTTATTAGCCATGGGTAGCGATAATATCAGAGTTAATCTTTTAATCAAAATATTAGAGGTGATTTTGCCCTTTGTGGGTAAACCATTTGATTTTTATAAAATAATGTAATAGAATCCAAAGACGTTTCGTTAAGAAACTATTAATAACCATTTAGACATACGAGTTTTGGAAGGAGGTGAATCTGCTTAGTATAAGCAGTTGATTAATGCCAACCACGGTAAAAGTAATTAACAATGAAGTCGAACACGCCTTGAGGGCGCTGAAGAGGCAACTCCTTAAGGAGGGTATTTTTAAGGAGATAAGAAGAAGGGCTTCATATGAAAAGCCGTCTGAAAGAAAAAAGAGAAAATTTTCTGAGGCGGTAAAGAGACAGAGGAAAACTCAGGGTAAAATTCTTTAGCATGCGGTTTCCAGAGGGGAAGATGGTTAATCAAGGCCATCTTCCCCTTTTTTGTTAAATTAGGGCTTGCAAAGAGATAAGGTTTACAGAATTGACGCAGTTATTTTGTTATTTTTCAAGGCGCGAATTGCAGCTAATAGCTTGCGCCTATATATAAGCAAAATTCGCAACGAAGAAAAATGGAAAAAGAACAAGTCGAAATGTATAGGTTATTTCTTTGCAAGCCCTTAGTTTTCAATGGCTTCATTTAGAAGCTCAACGGTGTGGTAGACCTTTATCCGGCTCCCCTCTCTCCTAAGCATATCCTCCAACTGCATCTTGCAAGATGGGCAACTTGTAGCTACAATCTCCGCACCGGTTTTTAATATGGCCTCCACCTTGGTTTTTCCTATTTTTTTGGAGAGGTCATAATGTTTTAGGCTGAAGAGCCCGCTTCCTCCACAACAGCTGTCGGCGTCTTCCATTTCTACATATTCTATCCAATTAATACCTTTTAATATTTCCCTCGGTTCTTCAAGTATCTGAAGACCTCGCCTCAGGTGGCAGGGGTCGTGATAGGTTACTTTAATCCTTGTCCTATCTGATACCTTTTGGGTTAGCCCCCTCTCATTTATCTGTTCAACGATAAACCTGTTTATGTCTATAATCTTCTCCCCCATCATCTTGGCCCCAAATTGTGTCCCGTTGCTTATTTCGGGATATATCTTTTTCAGCATATGACCGCAGGTGGCGCATGAGGTTACTATCTCATCCAGCCCATCTTTACCAAATATTGCTATATTCTTCTCGGCCAGCTTCCTTGTCCCTTCTATGTCACCAAGGTGGTATGATGGCGCCCCGCAACAGGTCTGTTCGGGGGGAATCACTATCTCGACCCCCATCTTTTTGAGTAGGGATATTAAGGCCTCTCCTTCAGATTGGAATATAAGGTTTGTGGTACATCCGACAAAATAACCAACCCTTTTGATTGGTTTATCGGGTGATATGGTTTTTGGATATTGTGATAAAAATTCTTTCTTCATAGATAAAGGGAAGAGTCTCTTACCTTTATTATCCGCATAGGGGAGGAGTTTGCCCAGAAATCCGCTGTTGGGGATTAGGTTATAGACCCTTGCCAGATAGGAGGAAATCTTGGCCAGATATGATATTCGCCCCATCCTTTTTAATATAAAGGTTGTCCCCCGGTTGATTCCTTTGTGAACCCCTCTTGTATCCGCTATCTCCTCTCTGGCGGCCATTATGATATCGGCCGGATTAACTTCGTTAGGGCATGTTTCATTACAGGCCAGGCACGATAGACAGGCGGAGAGTTTTTTTTCGACCCTTCTGTTCAGCTTTATCCGTCCCTTTAATATCGCAGAGATTATGGCAACTCTTCCCCTAGGACCTATAGACTCATCGGTTGTGTGGACCAAGGTTGGGCAGGTTGCATTGCACTTGCCGCACTTTATACACGCGGCTATCTCTTCCCTATATTTTTCTAATTTATTTTGAGACATCTGCTCTTCTACCCTCTAACTATCATATTTTTGTATGGTTTGCTCGTATCTATCATATTTTGCAGGCGGGATATTTTTTTGGCATATTTACCCCTATATCATATAATAACCAAGCGTATAGTAACTAACCATTAATTTCAAAGATACTGGGAGGATTGCCTGATGGATTGGGGTATGGAGAATAGATTGTTATCGCTTTTTAAAGAAGATGGACGCTGTTTTTTTATGCCGATTGATCATGGTTACTTTCTCGGACCTACAAGGTGCCTCGAACGTCCCGCCGAAACAATCAAGCCCCTCATGCCGTATGCCGATGCCCTATTTGTTACCAGGGGGGTCTTAAGGGCAGCCATAGAGCCTTCATTTAATAAACCTATAATCCTTCGAATATCAGGCGGAACAAGCGTTGTCGGGGATAACTTGGCCAATGAGATTATTACCACTACTATAGAAGAGGCCATAAGGCTTAATGCGGCCGCCGTTGGGGTATCGGTTTTTGTGGGAAGCGAGTATGAAAAAGAGACCTTGAGAAACCTTACTCAGACTGTTAACGAGTGTGAGAGGTATGGTATCCCCGTTATGGCCGTAACAGCGGTAGGTAAAGAATTGGCCAAGAGGGACAGCCGATATTTGTCCCTAGCCTGTAGAATAGCGGCGGAGTTGGGGGCCAAGGTTGTTAAGACATACTGGTGTGATGAGGGCTTTGACAAGGTTGTAGCCGGTTGTCCTGTCCCCGTTGTTATGGCCGGAGGGCCTAAGTGTGAGACGGAGAGAGAGGTCTTTGAATTCGTCTATGATGGACTTCAGAAGGGTTCAGTTGGCCTTAACCTGGGGAGGAATGTCTGGCAGCACCCTCGTCCGGTAGCTATAATGAAGGCCCTGCATGCCGTTGTCCATGGTGGGGCAGCCCCGGCCAAAGCGGAAGAGATTTTTAATAGCGAAAAATAGTTCTAACAAATCACTCAAGCCGACCGAGAGTAGCTTTTGTTTGAAATTCAATGCCCTGTGGCTCGGCGGCTTAACTGACGCATCAGATGGAAAGTAGAATACAATAAAAAGGAGATTGTACATGGCAGGTGTAAGTAGTCCTATGATTATTGCTGGATTGTTAGAGGAGATATGGACCGACCCCTCAATTTACTCTGTGTGCTCATTTGTGTTACCATAATTTTAAAGAAACCACTGGGGAGATAATAAGATGAAAACAAAATTAAAAATGATTTATTGGAAAGCTGAGAAGTTCTGGGTAGGCAAACTCATTGAACACCCTGAAATAATGACACAGGGGGAAACATCAGAAGAACTTGAGGAAAATATGAAAGATGCATATATGCTTATGACGATGGAGGACGTTCCAGAAAAACATAAAGTTAAAGAGCTTACCCTTGCGGTATGAAAAGAAAAGACCTTATCAAAAGGCTGACCGATTCAGGATGTGTTATTGTTAGACATGGAAGCCGCCACGATTTATATAAAAATCCTGCCACAGGAAAAAAGCAGCCAGTTCCAAGGCATAATGAAATAGATGAAAACCTTGCGAAGCATATAATAAAAGAAGGGTCATGACTAGAACAGAGGACACTTTCTGATGATTTTAAGTATCAAAAAGTACA
>JAHJSF010000065.1 GCA_018830405.1 Nitrospinota bacterium
CTACCGACACTAATATTCAGCAGATAGTTGTTGCCATATGGTCCATTAATATCGATAAGTTTGAAGATGGCAACATGCATCGTATTGAGGAAGGGACTGAAATAAAGACAGATGGGGTTACCCAAAAAGCTAAAACAATACCGGCCAAAGAGGCCAAAAAGATTATTCAAGCCCAGTGGAGGGATGCCAATCATGTAGTGAAACTGCTTGAGATTGACGATGCTATTGCCAGCAGTATGTTTAATCTGCCCATAGAGGAGTTTAATGCCGAGGAAAAGGATATCGTATATGCCCGTGTCTTGGAGTGGAAGAAGAGGTGGTTGTCTTACGATGTTGATTCTCTCATGGAGTTGTATTCTTCTGAATTTGGCGGTGAGAGATATGATGTTGATAAGTGGAAAGATTTAAAAAAGAAGCTGGGGGACAAACACGGTAGATTCAAGGTAGACATAGGGGATATACATATACAGTGGATGGGTGATGTTGTTGTGGCCTCATTTCCCCAACATTTTAAGTCTAATGTCATGGATAGTATCGGCACCAAGGTATTGTATTTTATTTACGAGGGGGGAACCTTAAAGATTATAGATGAATCTTGGTTCAAGGGGGATTATAAGCCGGCCGTCTATCCCTTTGTTGTCGGGGTTGCCTCTCATAGTTTGTTCGACAACATGATGGATCGAATGGATATTATGCGCCGAAAAGGGTATTCCGCTTATAATGTGTCGTTTATGAATAAGGGCCGAAAGCACCATAAAATATTTGTAGAGCGGTTTTCCAGTAAGGAGGAGGCTAACGCTTTTGCCGAAAAACTTCTTAAGGACAAGATAGTAGACTATGCCTTTCCTATGAACGCCCCCTATTATGTTGAGGCCGGATCGTACAAAATGAGGGAAGAGGCTATATATACCATTAAGCGTCTTGCCAGTGTAGGATATACCTCTTATCCCCTTGTTACCTGTAAGGCGCAAGCTTGTAACTACAAGATTATTGTGGGGGCTTTTAAAGATAGGGGGAGTGCCTTATTTCTGTCCAACAAACTTGGTAAGGCGGGGATAGGCGGCTCATCCGTTAGACCCTGATTATTGGCAAATTAGTTCTCCCTCAATAATAAAAATTCCCCGCAGGGCAGTCTTTTTAATCCCTGCTTCTTTCCTTTATCCTAAAGTTAAAATGGAAATAATCTGATTGTCGGCTCAGAGGGTGATTGTGTAATCAAATAGATTGTGGCTTAAATGCTATATTTAGAGGGTGGAATGGGAGATTTGGGTAGGCGTATTCAAGGGACGGACGGCATCAGGGGAGAGGTTAGAGTATCTAATGCCCCTATCGTTAAAGGACTATCCCCCCTTGAGGCATTTGTGGCCAAGGGGATAATAACCGAGAAATTTATCGAGTTATACGTCTATTCATACGTCAAGGGGCTTATTGACAGAGGCCGAATGGCCCCCGGGGCGGATGTGGTGGTTGGTTGGGATCCGCGCGATAAAGAAGGTATCTATACCGAGGCGGCCATCTCCGGAATCTCTAAAGGGGGGGGGCGCCCTCTGGTAGTCGGTATTGTTCCAACTCCTCTTATCCCTGTCTATACGATATACAAATTAGCCGCCTGCGGGATTATGATAACCGCCTCACACAATCCCCCTGACCAGAATGGGATAAAGATATTTATCGGGGAAACCGGATTAAAGCTCTTTCCGGCTGACGATATTGTCTTGACTGAGATGCTGGTAAAGAACGAATCTTTAAACCTTGACGACTTAAAAGGCTTGGATGGGGTTGATATGAGTGGAGAGGCGATAGAGGTCTTTAGCCGTTTTTCTCTGGCCCCTGAAAACAGCTGGTTTTCCGAAGATGCTGCCCCTAAAGATACAATTCTCGTTGTAGACCCGGCCAACGGCTCCTATTCATTGTTGGCCGCTGAGATGTTTACAGCCCTTGGTTACACCACCGTAGAGGTGAGCGCCGACCTTACCGGCGAGGTTAATAGGGATAGCGGGGTGGTTGAGACAGAGGGGCTTAAGACCATCTCTCCCGAGATGGTCCATCCCGGGGGGAGATTTGAGAAGAATAAGGCTATAAAGAAGATATTTGAGATAGGTGCAGGGGAGAGAGAGGCGCTGATTTTAGGGGGAAAAAGATTAAGCGGGGCCATATTTGATGGAGACGGAGACCGCTTTATACGTCTCGACTATAATCCCTTCAGTAATCATATTTCAGTTATGTCGGGAGATGAGATCGCCTTCCTCCAAGCGGCCTACCTGGCCTCAGACAATAAGGGGATGATGACATATGTAAATACGGTTGAAAGTGACCTGGAGGTAGCTACAGCCGCCTTAAAGCTCGGTTATGAGACGGTTATAACCGGGGTGGGGGATAAGTGGATACTACTTGAGGCTCTCCTATCCCTGATGCAGGCCGGAGGCGTAGAAAAGGCCAGGATAGATGAGATAAGAAGGGGGGAGGGGATCAGCGGGGAAGAGATTTCCGATATTATAAGGGGTATAGATGTTCCCCCTGAATCTATCAAATATGGAGTTGGGGCGGAGGAGAGTGGACATATTATAACCTATGCCTCTATTGTCCGGGAGGATGGGGTTCGGCGTCCCATCTTTTGCGGCAATGGTTTTAAGAGCGCCCTTAACAGTTTTGTCTCGACCGATTCCCTTTTAGCTGAATATGGCCCTGAAGCCTATTACAGGAGATTGGAGGCCCCTTTCGAACCGGGTTTCAAAAATACCTTATATGTCTACTATACCGACAAGTCTAAGATATCGGGGGAAACCGAGTACAAGGCCATCCTTGAGGAGAAGGGGAGGGGTATCCTATCGCAACTATTTCCAGGTTGCAGCATAGAGAGGGTTGACCGGGTTGAGGAACCGGATATGCTCTATCTGAATATAGTCAAAGGGGGAGAGGTGAGGGGTGTTCTCTATGTTAGGAACTCAGGGACGGAGTCCAAGACAGGGGTAAACCTGCGCGGTTCAAAATCGGATGCCGCCGATCTGGTCAAGGCCGGTGAAGAGATGCTCAAAGAGGTCTTGGGGGGAATGAAGATGAAGGGAGACAGATATGCGGAAGAGGAGTTACTCATCCTTAAAGAGGTTTCCAAATCCCCAGGGAGGATAGCTGACATAGCCGGTAGGGTGAAAGGTTTATCAGGCGACCGTCTCATTAAGGAGATGATAAAAGGGGGAATTATCATATCCGTCGAAGGCAGGCTGTCGATAACCCCCCTCGGTTCCTGGTACCTTGAGAATCAAAATTAGTCTTGTGACCGAATCGTGTGGAAACCTCTGCCCAATAGCGATTTTCATTTGATAATTTCAGCAAAAAACGATAGAATGGCAAAATATCCCTCATAATTGCGATCGGTTCAGCAGATTGGGTGTGTGAGGTTTGATAGTTTTTGTTTCATGTTGTAACCATTATTTAAAGGAGGACAAAAAATGGGTCTGCTTGTAGCTACTATTTTTTTAACTTTTGCGGTTGCGGTAGGAGTTGCGCTGATAGGTGAAAAAAGCGATAAGATACGCAATGCGCTTCTGATGTTTATCTGTATATTCGACTTTGCTGTGCTTATTTCAAAATCCAAGGCCATTTTATCCGGTCAGCTTGCTCCATATGTGTTGGCTAACATATCTGATTTTAAAATAGCCTTCCAGGCTGACGCCCTTAGCCTATTAATGGGAGTCATGATTACCTTTCTATGGATTCTCACCACCCTGTATGCCATCGGTTACATGTCGAGTGAGCATGGGCAGACGCGCTTTTTTACTTTTCTTACTATCTGTTTGGGGGCCACCTTAGGTGTTATTTTTGCTAGGGACCTGATAACCTTTTATATCTTTTTCGAAATATTGACCCTTGCTGTTTATCCTTTGATTATTCACGAGGGAACCGCAGATGCCATGCGAGCAGGGTCTAGGTATTTAGTATTTCTTTTGACCGGTGGTGTGCTTGTTCTTGCAGGGGTTGTCTTAACATACTCTTTAACTGGTGGTAACGTTGATTTTACCATTGGGGGTATTCCTCAACTGGCTGCCTGTGAACCGGGGGTTCTTTACGCACTTTTTGCCTGCTTTGTGGTCGGCTTTGGTGTTAAAGCTGCGTTGGTTCCATTGCATCTATGGTTGCCGCGGGCCATGGTTGCCCCTACCCCGGTTAGTGCGGTTCTACATGCGGTGGCTGTAGTTAATGTTGGTTTATATGGTTTTATACGTACGGTTTATCATGTCTTTGGCCCGTCTCTTTTTGGGCAAATGCGAATGGATACGATACTAGCGGTTCCTGCCGCAATAACTATCATCTATGCTGCTGCTGTAGCCCTGAGCGCGAAAGAGATAAAGAAAATGCTGGCGTATTCGACCGTCAATCAATTGAGTTATGTTATTTTGGGGGTTTCCTCCCTTCATCCAATAGCCCTGCTTGGAGCACTTCTCCATATGCTCTATCACTCAATAATGAAGATTGGCCTTTTCTATTCCGCCGGTATTATTAAGAAAGAAACCGGAAAGAGTAATATCAAAGATATGGCCGGAATGGGCAACGGGGTGCTGCCAATTACTTTGGCTGCTTTTACTGTTGGCGCCTTGGGAATCATAGGGTTGCCACCCGTTGCCGGCTATTTAAGCAAATGGTACCTAATAAAAGGTTTTTTACATATTGGCCATCCTTGGATTGCCTCGGTTTTTATTATCAGTTCTGTTATGGAGATAGGTTACTTTGTGCCCCCTATCTTGGCCGCGTATACTGGAGGCCGAAAGGGTGGAGAAGGTGCCGATATTCAGGTGCATCGCAGAGAGGGTAAGTTTGAGGCGCCATTAAGCATGTTGATTCCTCTGGTGATTGTAGCCATTCTTGCGATTGCTTTTGGTTTTTTTGGCTCTTTGCCGTTTACCCTCGGGAGAGCAAGTGTAAAGATTTTGATACCGTAATATACCATTTCGGTATTGGTTTTACTCATTTATCCCTTTATCATGGATGGGTTGGTCTTTCATCCTTGGTAAAGGGAGTGGTGTTGATGTTCCCTGCTATCATAGCTCCATTCCCGCAAGTCCTGTCTGGTTTCCGCAATTAACTAAATAAATGGATAGAGTGACGTGCTACCATAATAAACAGTAGTAATGTTTCTATTAATAAATGAGGCTTGGGGTATCTTATTGGTGACGTTATTTTAGATAGTAGACATGACTTTATGGGGTAAATATGTTTAGGATTGCTGAGCTTTTTGATATAGAGAAAAATTTTAGACATGGCCCCCTCTTTGAGGGGATAGAGTACCCTTGGGAACCACTCCCCCAACTAGGCGACTATATAGAGTCTTGGCTTGGGGAGAGAGAGGGGAATATAGATATTGCCTACCTTAACTGGGGGAGTCTTCAGTCTATAAAGCGTGACGGGGGGAGGGTTGAGCAACTCCTCTATGTCGAAAAGGCGGTCAGGCTTGAAAAGGATATATTTTTTAAGTATGCCCAAATATTTATAGGTAAGGGGACGATATTAGAACCCTCGGCCATTATTAAACCCCCAGTTATTATCGGGGCCAATTGTGAGGTTAGGCAGGGGGCCTATATCAGGGGAAACCTGTTGGCGGGGGATGGTGTGGTGATTGGGCACAATACCGAGGTTAAAAATTCGATAATAATGAATCATTCCGAGGCGGGACATTTTTCATATATAGGGGATAGCATCATTGGGGCCTATGTAACCCTCGGGGCGGGAACCAAGATAGCCAACCTCCAATTCAGAACCATGGAGGAGAAGAAGGGGGCTCCGATAAGGAATATCAGAATAATGGATAATAGAAAGATTTTGGATACGGGGCTTCCCAAGTTTGGGGCCATAATTGGCGATGGGGGGGAGCTTGGCTGTAACAGCGTTACCGCTCCGGCTGTTATACTCGGCAAGGAATGTAAGGTCTACCCGACAGCCTATGTGGCCAAAGGGGTCTATCCGTCGGGAAGTGTTATTAAATGAGTGATGATAGTTTTGAGCAGTTAAATAGTGAACAGAAGATAGCGGTTAAAACAACTCATGGCCCGCTTCTAATATTGGCCGGGGCCGGATCGGGGAAAACCAGAACCCTGACCGCCCGTGTCACCCACCTTGTCCGAGAGAAGAATATTTCTCCCGGTAATATACTTGTCCTCACTTTTACCAACAAGGCGGCCGAGGAGATGCGTTCCCGTATCAGGAAGCAGTTGGGGGGGCAGACTCAAAATATCTGGATACACACCTTTCACGGGGCCTCTCTCCGCATCCTTAGGCGTGATATAGACAAGATAGGCCTCGATAATAATTTCGTTATATATGATGCCTCAGACAGTCTCTCTCTGATTAAGAAGTGTATGCGTGACATTGGGGTGTCCGATACAAAGATTACCCCCCGCAACCTGGCCTTTAAGATAAGCAATATGAAAAATGAGGGGCTCACCCCGCAGGCCCTTGAGGGGAGCAATGCGGTCATAGACGAGCATATCGTTAAGGTTTATGCCCTATACCAAGACCGTTTAAAGGAGAATAAGGCCCTCGATTTTGATGACCTTCTTCTCAGCACGATAGCCCTGTTTGAGCAGGCCCCCCATGTCCTCGATTATTACAGGGGGAGATTTAACTTCCTTATGGTTGACGAGTATCAGGATACCAATATGGCCCAATATAAGATACTCAAGCACCTTTCGGCCGTCCATAACAATATATGTGTTGTAGGGGATGATGACCAGAGCATCTACCAATGGCGCGGGGCTACCATAAGGAACATACTTGAGTTTGAGAATGACTATCCGAGCGCGGTAATGATACGCCTTGAGGAAAACTACCGCTCTACCCAGATAATCTTGGATGCTGCTTGGCAGGTGGTCAAGAGGGTGGAAAACAGGAAGGATAAACGCCTCTGGACTAAACGTAAGGGGGGGGAGAAGATAGTCCATTATGAGTCGGAGGATGAGATTGCCGAGGGGCGATATATCGCCAAGACAATCGAGGAGCTTCACAGGGAAAAGGGGATTCCCTACAAGGAGATGGCCATATTTTACCGAACCCATGCCCAATCGCGTGTTATAGAGGATATGCTTAGCCAGGCCGGTGTTCCCTACCGTATCTATGGGGGGCTTCGCTTTTACGACAGAAAAGAGATTAAGGATATTATGGCCTACCTCAGGGTGGCTATTTCCCCCGCCGATTCGGTTGGGGCCAAGCGTGTTATCAATACGCCGAAGCGCGGAATAGGAAAGGCGACAGTCGACAAGATAGAAGAATATGCCGCTGGGAAGGGAATATTCTTCATGGCCGCGGCCGGAGAGTTGGCCCCCGGTCTAACCAAGGGGGTGTCCGAATTTGTCTCTATCATAGACAGGCTGGCCAAGCTGACCAACACCGCCAAGCCCTCCCTTGTTATAGCCAAGGCCATAGAGATAACCGGCTGTCGGGAGGAACTATCCAGGGATAAGACCAAAGAGTCACGGGAGAGAATAGAGAATATGCAGGAATTGGTGACGGCCGCCGGGGTGTATGAGGAGAATATGGATGACCCAAGCATGGCCGGGTTCCTCGACCTTGTCGCCTTGGTCTCAGGGACAGATGATGTTACCGATAGCTCAGGCCCTGTTACCATGATGACCTTTCATCTCTCTAAGGGGCTGGAATTTGAGGCGGTCTTTATGGCCGGTATGGAGGATATGCTTTTCCCTCACCAAAATTCTATGTTTGACAGGGAAGATATGGATGAGGAGAGACGTCTCTGTTATGTTGGTATGACCAGGGCCAAAGTACATCTTCATATGAGCAATGCCAGACAGCGTAGGATATACGGGCGGACACAGATAAATCGTTCTTCCCAGTTCATTGCCGATATCCCTGAGGATTTTGTTCTCGTCAAGGGGGACAGGGTCTATAAACCGACTAAAGTTTTACATGTTGACCTTAGGCCGAAGAAGGCGGCCAAGGACAGTGAGCCCCCCAAAAAGGAAGAGAATCAGTATAGTCCCGGGGCTAAGGTGCTGCACAAGGTCTTTGGGGAAGGGGTTATACTCAAAAACGAAGAGGATAAATTGACTATCTTTTTCAAGAGGGGGGGGAAGAAGAAATTGGCTTCCGGTTATGTTACCTTATACAACCCCCTCTCCCCCTTTGTTAAGGGGGAATTTTAGCAGAGCCCCCCCCTTTTTGTTAAGGGGGAGATTATTGCCAAAGAGGGTGGCTTTTGCCGTCTACAGAGTCCCCCTTTATTAAGGGGGAATAAGGGGGTTGTTATCA
>JAHJSF010000066.1 GCA_018830405.1 Nitrospinota bacterium
GCGGTGGGGGTTGTAATAGACGGCTGCCCGGCAGGTATCTCCCTATCCGAAGAGGACATTCAACATGACTTAGACCGGAGAAGACCCGGAGTATCCTCCGTCTCGACCTCCAGAAATGAGGCGGACAAGGCAGAAATATTATCCGGTATCTTTGAAGGAAAAACCACCGGTACGCCTATCTCTATACTTGTAAAAAACAACGGCCAACATTCCAATGATTATTCCAATATCAGGGAACTATTCCGTCCGGGACACGCCGACTACACCTATCAGGCCAAATACGGTCTCCGTGATTACCGCGGTGGGGGGCGCTCAAGCGGGAGGGAGACAATAGGAAGAGTAGCCGCCGGGGCCGTGGCCAAAAAGATATTGGAGAGAGCGGGGATTAAGATTATCGGTTACACCAAACAAATAGGGAACATTGAGATCAGCTCTTTTGATGCGGATGCCATAGATTCCAATGATGTCCGCTCTCCCGACCCGAAGGCAGCCAAGGAGATGATAACCCTTATTGAGGCCGCCAAAAGGGATGGGGATTCTATCGGTGGAGTGGTTGAGGTTGTGGCCAAAGGTGTTCCGGCCGGATTGGGAGAACCTGTCTTTGATAAACTTGATGCCGATATTGCCAAAGCCCTTATGAGCATCGGGGCTGTTAAGGGGGTAGAGATTGGGGATGGGTTTGCCTCAGCAACAAGGCGCGGTTCTGAAAACAACGACCATATCGTTTCCAACAAAGATAAAATAAGTTTTTCCACTAATCATGCCGGAGGGATACTGGGGGGGATTTCAAATGGGGATGATATCGTAGCCAGAATAGCGGTTAAGCCTACCGCCTCTATATCAAAGCCGCAACCAACCGTTGACCTGAGGGGGAAGCAGCAAGAGATAAGGACGGAGGGGAGGCACGACCCATCTATCTGCCCAAGGATTGTTCCGGTGGCTGAGGCAATGCTGGCCTTGGTCTTGGCTGACCATCTTCTAAGAAACAGAAGCTCAAAGGTCTGATTCAGTAGAGGGCGCCCAACCACCCCTACCCCAACTCCCCTCCTATTTTAGGAGGGGTGGCCGAAGGCCGGGGTGGTAAGTTGAAACAAGAAAGAACCAAAAATATTATCATGGAGGTAACGATGGTTAAGTTTGATAACATCAGCGAGCTTAAGGAGGCTTGTAAGGGGGTCCTCTCCATAGAGGATGACAAAGTTGCCGTCTTGGATGAAAAAAAACTGAGAGCCGGATTGATAGATACCCTCGTTTACAACGCCGTCTTCGGGAAAACAGCCGAGATTAGGGGATGGTCAAGATGGGTTATAAAGATGGCCGCCCTTAGCTACGGCGCCAAACCGGCCTCCATACAAGGTCTATACGACAAGATGGGTTCGGGAGAGGTTAAGGGGTTTACTGTCCCCGCTATAAATATAAGGGGGATGACCTACGATTTTGCCAGGAGCATTGTCCGAGCGGCCATGCGCAATAAGGCCGGGGCCTTCATCTTCGAGATAGCCAAGTCGGAACAGTCATACACCAACCAGAACCCCTCAGAATATGCGGCCGTAATCTTGGCCGGGGCCTTAAAGGAGGGATACAAGGGACCGATATTTATACAGGGGGATCACTACCAGATAAGCGCCAAAAACTTCTTCAAGGATAGAAATAAGGAGGTTGAGGGATTAAAAAAACTGACCAAAGACTCGGTAGAATCCGGGTTTTATAACATCGATATAGACTCATCAACCATCGTTGAACTCGAGAAACCAACCATCAAAGAGCAGCAGATGCTTAACTCTGAGGTGGCCGCTGAGATGACCGAGTTTATCCGCTCGGTAGAGCCGCAAGGTGTAACGGTCTCGGTTGGTGGTGAGATAGGTGAGGTCGGAGGTAAGAATAGCACCCCCGAAGAATTCAGGGCCTATATGGATAACTACCTGGCCAAATTGGAACGGGATGGCGGTTTTAAGGGGATAAGTAAGATAAGTGTCCAGACCGGGACATCGCACGGCGGTGTCCCCATGGCCGACGGGACCATAGCCAAGGTAAGCCTTGATTTTGACGTCCTGCGTCAGATATCAGAGATAGGCCGGCCTCAGTATGGAATATCGGGAAGTGTCCAGCATGGCGCCTCCACCCTGCCTGAGGAGGCCTTCCACAAGTTCCCCGAATATGAGGCGGCCGAAGTCCATCTGGCCACCGGCTTTCAGAATATGATATACGACAGCCAATACTTCCCCAAAGATTTGAAAACGGCCATATACGCCTCGTTACAAGAAAGGTTCTCTGCGGAGAAGAAGGCGGGGGATACCGAAGAGCAGTTCATTTACAAAACAAGGAAGAAGGGTTTTGGAGTACCCTTTAAAGAGGAATTCTGGGGCCTCCCCCAAAAGGTCATGGAAGGGATAACCAAGGAATTAGAGGATAAGTTTGATTTTCTCTTTAAGAAACTAAATGTGGTAAACAGTTATGATACGGTTATTGCGGCTGTGGCAGTTCCTGAAAATCTCACCTTTAATCTCAAGAGAGAAATAGAGATGAGCGCCTGAAGATTACACCACAAAATCCCCCCTCTTGAAATAAAGAGGGGGGATTTTTTTACCAAACCCAACCTCCGCTGTCATTCCGCACTTGATGCGGAATCCAGTCTTTTCCCCCTCTTTAGCAAAGAGGGGTCGGGGGAGATTTGAAATATATTTTAACCACTGAGACACGGAGAAAAGCCAGAGATTATAAACTTGTTTCTATTGCTCTACCAATTCATCGGCCATACGCTTGGCCTGTTCTAAAATGTGTTCTGTGGCAACCAACTGCTCGTCAGGCGGGTATCCGTAGCGGTTTAAAATTCTTTTAACATCACGGCGCAGCCTGGCTCGAACGCTCTCCTTAAGAGTCCAATCAATGCTTGCATTTCCTCTAACACTCTTAAACACCTCAACCGCAATAACCACCAACTGCTTATCCCCTAAAACAGCCTTGGCGCTCTCATTGTCGGCCAAAGCATCATAAAAAGCCAACTCGTCCTCGCTCAGATTAAGCTCTTCTCCCCGCTTGTCCGATTCCCTAATATCCTTAGCAACCTTAATCAACTCCTCGATTACCTGCGCCGTGGTTAAGAGATTGTTCTGATATTTTCTAATCGCATTTTCGAGCATCTCGGAAAGTTTTTTGCTCTGAGTAATATTTTTTCTTGTTCTGATTTTTACCTCATCATTCAGAATCTTTTTCAGCAGTTCCAGGGCAAGATTCTTATGTTCCATATGTCTGATTTCAGCCAAAAACTCATCGGACAGAATCGAGATATCGGGCTTTTTGATACCCGCCGCCTCGAAAATATCAACAATCCCTTCCGACACAACAGCCTTATCCACAATCTGCCTGATGGCCGTCTCTATCTCAATATCAGATCTCCCCGTCCCGCCTGTCTCAAACTTAACCAAACGAGCCTTTATCGCTTGAAAGAAACCAATATTATCTTTTATGGCCATAGCCTCGTCGTGCGGGTCAGAGATGGCAAAAGCCTGCGACAATAGAGCAACCTCCCTGGTAAACCGATTCTTCCCGTCATCCAATCCCAAAATATGTTCCTGGGCCTCAAGAATAACAGCAAGTTTTTGCCGCGTATCGGCCGTGAAATACCTTTTATAATCAAACCCCTCACCTGCTTGCGCGCCGTGTGCAGGCAAGAACATCTGCTCCACCACCTCAAATATTTCCAGCATCTTGGCCACCGCCTCATTCTGGTCAAGGGCCGGTGTTCCCCTCCCGCCGCTCGAATTGTATGTCGCCAGCGCCGTCTTTAAATCAGAAGCTATCCCGATATAATCAACAACCAACCCACCGGTTTTATCCTTAAACACACGGTTTACCCGTGCAATCGCCTGCATCAGGTTATGCCCCCGCATCGGCTTATCGACATACATCGTATGCAGGCAAGGGACATCAAAACCGGTCAGCCACATATCCCTAACAATAACCAGCCTAAGCGGATCGGCCACATTCTTAAACCTCTCAGAGATTTCTTTTCTATTCTGTTTAGTAGTATTGTGAAGCTGCCAATTTTCAGGATCGGAAGAAGTAGAGGTCATCACAACCTTAATTGCCCCCCTCTTTAAATCAGCATCATGCCAACCGGGACGGATTTTTATAATCTCCTCATACAGCTCAACCGCAATCCTGCGGCTCATGCAGACAATCATCCCCTTCCCCTCAAGAACCTCCTGTCTGCTTTCAAAATGCGAAACAATATCCACCGCAATCATTTTCAACCTGTCCCTATGCCCAACAATCGCCTCCAACTGCGCCCACTTAGCCTTGGCCTTCTCCTTAGCCGTGCTCTCCTCCCCCTCGGTGATAGACTCTACCTCATCATCAAGTTTGGCCGCCTCCTCCTCTTTTAGATGAACCTTGGCCAACCGCGACTCATAATATATCTTTACCGTCGCTCCATCCTCCACAGCCTGAGCGATATCATACACATCGATATAATTACCAAAAACCGCCGGAGTAGAAGCATCCTCCTTCTCAATCGGCGTTCCGGTAAACCCGATGAAAGAAGCCCTGGGCAGGGCATCCCGCAGATACTTGGCGA
>JAHJSF010000003.1 GCA_018830405.1 Nitrospinota bacterium
GGTTTGGACACCTCGATAATGAGGGAGTCTGTGGCGATTTTGGAGGATGGGGCGATTCTTAATCAGATTAGCAGCCCTGAGAGTTCTTTGCCTTCGCGCGAGTTGTTGGTGATGATAGATAACCTCCTGAGAACGGAGTTTCTGACTATCGAGGATATAGATGCCATGGCCATTGCCATTGGTCCCGGTTCTTTTACCGGGCTCAAGATTGGTCTGGCCTTGGCTAAGGGGATATCTCTTCCTTCCGGTATCCCCCTTATCCCTGTGAGCACCCTTGGTGCCCTTGTTTTAAGCTACGGCCTTGAGGGAAGGGTTGCCCCGATTATAGACGGCCGGGCCAATATTATCTATTCCGCTACCTATCTGTCGGATGGGGAGGGGGGATATGATTGCGTTGTCAAGGAGGGAGCCTTCAACATAGATCAATTGTGTGAGTCGGTTAAGGAGAAGACGATATTTTTCGGCGATGCCCTTGAGCGCTACGGCCAAGAGATAGAGAGAAGGTTGGGTGATTTGGCTATTATTAAGGGGGGTGTCCCTAAGTTTACGGTTGCGGCCGGGGTTGGGTTTATTGCCCTTACAAAACAGAAGGAAGGGGTCGAGACTGATTATAAGGATGTTAACCCCGAGTATATACTGAAGCCCCTCCCTGAGCGGAATCTGTAATCTTTTATGGTATTTATCCCCTTAATTGGTTAAAATTCTAAATAAGGTGATGTTCTTGTAAAAGTTATACGGGAGGCGCATTCAAAATGATAACAAGGCGGCAAGTAGGAAGCGACACAGGCATACTGTTTGGTATGTCGAGGAGCTGATCCCGAACAAGTCGGGACAGGCTCTGCAACGTAGTTAGCGTTTGAATGCGACTTCGTATTAAACCCTCTACTTTGGAGATATGTCTATGGAGAAGGCGGATCAGAAGGCTGTTGAGATAGCGCTTAAAGAGAGCGAAGAATTCAGAAAGCTTTATGAAGAACACCACGATTTAGAAAAGAAACTTGGCAAATTGGGTAAATCACACCATCTGCCAGGTGCCGATGAGATGGAGAAGAAGAAACTACAAAAACTTAAATTGGCCGGTAAGGATAGGATGCTGGAGATACTTAAGGATTTTGCGGGGAAGTAGTTTTAGGTAATTAATAGCTGTGAGAGGTGGTGTTGCCCCCTTTTACAGCTATTATTTTTTTAAATATTTGGCTGTTGGTCTCTATAGACACATTGTTGCCTATTACCGAGCTTATCACTTCTGCCCCTGCCCCGATGGTTGTCCCATCCATTATGACCGTTTCAGATATCTTGGCCCCACTCTTTATAGAGCAGTTGTTACCAATTAGGCAGTTTGGGCCTATCTTTACATTCTCGCCTATTTGGCAATCCTTCCCTATGTATACGGGGGGAGTTATCCCTTTTCTGTTGGGGAAACTTTCTGATGATTTTGCCAGCTCTCGGAAGTTGGCCCTTAGATATGTCTCCGGTGTCCCGATATCTGTCCAATATCCTTTGGTTACATAGCCATAAAGACCTTCTTCGGCGGCGACCAGTTTGGGGTATATATCCTTGGATATGTCTGAGTAACCGGTCTTCGGTATCCTTTCCAAAAAACGTGGACTCATAACCTGTACGCCGGTGAACATATATTTTGCCAGTTGGATGTTATTGTCCAAGTCAGGTTTATTAAGAAGCCGCCTTATTTTGCCGTTATTGTCTGTCTCTATCGGTCCATATTTTTCCACATCAGGGTCTTGTCTTAGAACCATGGTGGCAAGGGCCTCCTTCTCCTTATGTTGCTTAATTAAGTCTTTAAAGTCAATTTCGGCTATGATGTCTGAGTTGATTACTATAAAGTCCCCACCCCCCAATATATGTTGAGCCCCTTTTATTCCTCCGGCCGTCCCCAATATCTCAGCCTCTTCCGTGAAATGTATTTTAATTCCCGGCGGGGGAGTGGTGAGGGCCCTCTTTATCTCGTCGGCCAAATGGTGGAGGTTTATAACAATCTCTTTGATTCCGAATGAGGCGAGATTATTTATTGTCCGTCTTATTATGGGGATGCCCGCTATCGGCAGCAGGGGCTTTGGGGTCGTTTCGGTCAGGGGCAACAGCCTCTTGCCGAATCCGGCAGATAATATTATGGCCTTTGTTTGCAAGCTACCCCTCGATGTTTTTACGTTATGTGGGTGTTACCTTGGGAACTGTCTCAATATCTACACAACAATAGTAGCAGATGAGAGAGCTATGTGTAAGGGGGTGGTTGTGTGTATTAGACAAGTAAGTGGTGTTACTCGCTTTTTAGGTTATGTTCGGAGTAGTAGGTTTCGGAGGCCTCTAGAAGTTCCTGCTGTTCCTTGGGGGCTACCCCTGTGCGACCCGTCGAAATATGACAACTATGTTATAATACTCCCTTAGCTAGTTATAACTTAAGTCTTCAATTAAGAATATTTTTATGAATTTGGATAGTATTAAAAAACTCCCCAATGTCCCGGGTATCTACATGATGTTGGACAGGGATAGATCCGTTATCTATGTCGGCAAGGCCAAATCTCTCCGCAAAAGGGTCAGCTCCTATTTTAGAAAGACGTCCGGCCATTCCTCCCGCATAGGGAGAATGATTTCCCACATAGAGGATATCGATTTTATAGTAACGGAGAATGAGGTGGAGGCCCTTATTCTCGAGTCCAACCTTATTAAGAAACATTTCCCCCCCTACAACGTTGTCCTGCGGGATGATAAACATTACCCATATATTAAGATTACACGGGGGGACCCTTTCCCAAGGATTATGGTTGTCAGGAGGGTCAAGAGGGATAGGCATCTCTACCTTGGCCCATATCCCTCATCTTCTTCTCTTAGGGAGGTATTGAAATTTATCTACAGAAC